>NZ_CEEDOS010000014.1:38059-99855 GCF_979256525.1 Klenkia sp. AC732
GTGCAGACCGCCGCGGTCACGAGGGCCGCCGGCAGGTGACGGTGTGCTGGCGGCGGGACGACCCGTTCAGACGCCGGCCTGCTGCAGGGTCGGGTAGTCGGTGTAGCCGGGGGCGCCGCCCTCGGCGCCCGAGGCGTAGAACGTCGCCGGGTCGGGGGCGTTGAGCGGGTGGTCACCGGCCCAGCGCTCGACGAGGTCGGGGTTGGCGATCAGCGGTCGTCCCACGACGACGCCGTCGGCGAGGCCGTCGGCGAGGACGTTGACGGCCTGCTCACGCGTGGTGCCGGTGGCGGTGGCCAGGTTGACCACCGTCGTCCCGCCGAAGGTGCGGCGCAGGTGCTGGACCAGGTCACTGCCGGGCTCGGGGTGCAGCACCGACAAGTAGGCCAGACCCAGTGGCGCCAGCCCCTCGACCAGGGCGGTGTAGGTGGCGAGGACGTCGTCGGCGTCGGGCTCCTGGACACCCTGCACGCCGACCCCGGGGGAGACCCGGATGCCGACCCGCGCGGCGCCGATCGCGGCGGAGACCTCGGTGGCGACCTCGATCACGAACCGGGCACGAGCCTGGGGGCTGCCGCCGTAGACGTCGGTGCGGGTGTTGGAGTCCGCGCCGAGGAACTCGTGCAGCAGGTAGCCGTTGGCCGAGTGCAGCTCGACGCCGTCCAGTCCGGCGTCGACCGCACGCCGTGCAGCGGCGACGAACTCGGCCTTGACCGAGACGGCCTCCCCCGTGGTCAGGGCCCGCGGCACGGGGTAGGGCTGCGGGCCGCTGGGGGTGAACACCTCGCCCTGGGTGATGGCGATCGCCGAGGGTGCGACGAGGTCGTCGGTGCCGGTCACGTCGGGGTGCGACACCCGGCCAGCGTGCATGACCTGGGCGACGATGCGACCACCGCGGGCGTGCACGGCGTCGGCGACCCGGGCCCAGCCGGCGGTGTGGGCGTCGGTGGCCAACCCGGCCTGGCCGGTGTAGCCGCGCGAGCCGGTGCTGGGGAAGGTGCCCTCGGTGACGATCAGGCCGGTGCTGGCGCGCTGGGCGTAGTACTCGACGTTGAGGTCGCTGGGGGTGCCGTCGACGAGCGAGCGCATCCGGGTCAAGGGCGCCATCACGACGCGGTTGGGGAGCTGGAGGTCACCTGCCTGCAGCGGGGAGAAGAGGTCGGGCGTGGGGTGGGTGCTCATGGCTGTCCCTCGGTCTGGGGTGCGTGTGGGGTGGGCGGGGATCAGGCGTCGTGCGACAGCGATGCGCTGAGCTCGCGGTGGGCGTCGATCTCGGCCTGCAGCGTGGCGATCCGGGCCTCGATGCCGGCCATCGCGTCGGCACCGGCCACGAAGCGGGCGGGGGGCTCCTCGGAGGTGGCCAGGTCGATCAGCGCGGCGGCGAGCTTCGCGGGGTCACCGGGCTGCTGGCCGTTCATCCCGGCGAAGGCGGCGACGGTGGCCTCGGTGCCGGCCGCGTAGTCCTCGATCGTGGAGTCGGCGACGGTGGTGGACTCCGGGCTGAGCAGCTGGGTGCGGAAGAACCCGGGCTCCACGGTCAGCGTGCGGATGCCGAAGCCGGCGACCTCGGGGGCCAGTGACTCCATGAAGCCCTCGAGGGCGAACTTGGAGGCGGCGTAGGCGGAGGTGAAGGCGCCGCCGACGATGCCGGCGGTGGAGGTGATGGTGACGACGACGCCGGAGCGCTGGGCCCGCAGCAGCGGCAGCACCGCCCTGGTGACGTTGAGCGGGCCGGTGAAGTTGGTGTCCATCTGGGCCTGGAAGTGCTCGGGGCTGATCTGCTCGAAGAACCCGGCCTGGAACGAGCCGGCGTTGTTGACCAGGACGTCGAGCCGACCGAACCGCTCGACCGCGGCGTCCACGGCAGCCTGGATGCTGGCCGGGTCGGTCACGTCCAGCGCGACGGCGAGCAGGTCCGGGGACTCATCGAGTGCAGCGGTGACCCGGGCGGCGTCGCGGGCGGTGGCCACGACCTGGTGGCCGGCGGTCAGTGCGGCGCGGGCGATGTCGACGCCCATGCCGCGGGCAGCTCCGGTGACGAGCACGACCTTCTTCTCGGACACGGTGTTCTCCTCTGCGGTCGAGGTGGGCCTGCGGTGCAGGACGGGTGCGCCTCGATGCCGTCAGCGCACAGGCAACGCGGGATCGAGAGCACCAACCAGACCCGCTGGAGAGGGGTACCCACAGTGACTCCTTCGAGCGTTCCCGCAGCTCAACGTCGCCCCTACGCTCGGTCCCGTGACTGACAGGGAAGCCGCCCGGAACGCCGTCCAGGAGTTCCTGAGCACGCGGCGTGACCGCACCACCCCCGCCCAGCTGGGTCTGCCCACCACCGGTGCCCGCCGGCGGGTCAAGGGGCTCCGGCGGGAAGAGGTGGCCCTGCTGGCCGGGATCAGCCCCGAGTACTACGTCCGGCTGGAGCGCGGGCAGGCCAGCGGGCCCTCGCCCGGGGTGGTGGACGCCGTCGCCGGTGTGCTCGGTCTCGACGACGACGAGCGCGCCCACCTGGACCGGCTGCTCGCCGCGCTCACGCCGGGGAGCCGCCGTCGGGCCCGGCCCGCGCCGAAGGACACGGTCAGCCCCGGCGTGCAGGTGCTGCTGGACTCGCTGCACCACCTGCCGGCCATGGTCTTCAACACCCGGTTGGACGTGCTGGCCCTCAACGACCTGGCCCGCGCCCTCTACGCACCGGTCCTCCCCGCGGTCGGCCCGGTCAACACCGCCCGCCTCCTGTTCCTGGACGAGGAGCGGTTCCGGGCGTTGCAGCCGGACTGGGACGTCCTGGCCGACGACGCGGTCTCCATGCTGCGCATCGAGGCCGGACGCCGTCCCGACGACCCGGCGCTGACGACGCTGATCGGGCAGCTGTCCACCCGCAGTGCTGCGTTCCGCACCCGCTGGGCCGCGGCGAACGTCCGGGCGCACCGGGGCGGGAGCAAGACCTTCCAGCACCCGGTGGTCGGCCACCTGGTGCTGCCCTACGAGAACCTCACCGTCGACGCCACCGGCGACCAGGTGCTGACCGTCTTCACCCCGCAACCGGGCACCCCGGCGCACGACTCGATCCAGCTGCTGGCCAGCCTGGCGGTGTCGGGGACCCACGGCCCCGCCCGCACGACCTGACCGGTGCGACGCCGACCCGCGACCACGACTGGGACCCGAGCCACGACCCACCGACCACGACATGCAGGAGGCACACGGGGGCTCACCCCGTGCCGGGTGCCCCGGCCGTCCTGCCGGTGGCCCAGCTCGCGAGCAGCTGGAGGGCGTCGTGGGCCGGGGACCCAGGCGCCGGGACGAACACGGTCATCGTGTGGTCGGCGGCGGCGTCGACCAGCAGGTTCTCGTAGGGCAGGACGAGTTCGCCGACCAGGTGGTGGGCGAAGAGCTTGACCCCGGCGTTGTGTGCGCGGACGTCGTTGCGTGCCCACCGGGTGCGGAACGGGGCGCTGTGGGTGGACAGCTGGCCGATGAGCTCGTGGATGGCCCGGTCGTCGGGGTGCCTGCCGGCCTCGATGCGCAGGAGGCCGACGGTGTCGTCGGCGAGCCGCTCCCACTGCGGGAAGAGCCGGCGGGCACGGTGCTCGTCCAGGAAGAGGAACCGGGCGCTGTTGGGGCCCCCCTCCAGGTCGAACAGGGGCGCGTACAGCACCCGGCCGAGGGTGTTGGTGGCCAGCAGGTCCAACCGGGCGTTCTGCACCACGGCCGGCAGGGTCGGCATCGCGTCGAGCACCACCTGGACCCCGGCCCCCACGGCCTCGGTGACCGGTCGGCGGCGCCGCTTGCGCGCCTCGGGGGTGAGCTCGGCGAGGAGTCGGCCCAGGTGGGCGCGCTCGTCCTCACCCAGTCGCAGCGCCCCGGCGACGGCGTCCACGACGCTCGGCGAGGGGCCGGTGGCCAACCCGCGTTCCAGCCGCACGTAGTACTCGGCGCTGATGCCGGCCAGCAGCGCCACCTCCTCGCGCCGCAGTCCCGTCACCCGTCGCCGCGTCCCGACGACCAGACCGCAGCTCTCGGGGTCGACCCGGGCCCGGCGGGTGCCCAGGAACGTCCGCAGAGCCGTCCGGGCGGCGTCCTTGTCGACCATCAGGCCAGGCTAGGGCGGTGGCAGTCCCGGAGAGAGTCCCTCCGAGTACCCCCTCTCGGCAGGGACTGCCACGCACGCGCGCCCGGGGTCACGGTGGGGGACCACACGACCGACTCTCGCAGGAGCAGACATGCGCAACGCACAGCTCGGGGCCCTCGCGGTGTCCCGGATCGGCCTGGGCGCCATGACCATGGCCGGCACGTACACCTCCGGTGGAGGCCTGGACGACGCCGAGTCCATCGCGACGATCCACCGCGCCCTCGACCTCGGCGTCACGCACGTGGACACCGCCGAGATCTACGGCCCCCACCACTCCGAGGAACTGGTCGGACGGGCGATCGCCGGGCGACGCGACTCCGTCGTCGTCGCCACGAAGTTCGGTCTGGTCTCCCACGCCGGCAACGGCCCGGGGACCATCGACAGCGACCCCGCCAACATCAAGACGGCGGTCGAGGGCTCCCTGCGCCGTCTGGGCACCGACCGGATCGACCTGTACTACCAGCACCGGGTCGACCCGACCACGCCCATCGAGGACACCGTCGGTGCCCTCGCCGACCTCGTGGTCGAGGGCAAGGTGCTGCACATCGGCCTGTGCGAGGCCTCGTCGACCACGATCCGCCGGGCGCACGCGGTGCACCCGGTCGCGGCGCTGCAGACGGAGTACTCGCTGTGGGCCCGCGACGTCGAGGACGAGCTGCTGCCCGTGGTGCGGGAGCTGGGCATCGGGTTCGTGCCCTACTCCCCGCTCGGGCACGGGTTCCTGACCGGCGCGCTGCGCACCCCGGCGGACATCCCCGACGACGACTGGCGCAAGACCAACCCGCGCTTCGTCGGGGCGGCCTTCGAGGCCAACCTGCGGCTGGTGGAGGAGGTCCGTGCCGTGGGTGCGGACGCCGGTGCCACGCCCGCCCAGGTGGCGCTGGCCTGGCTGCTGGCCCAGGGGGAGGACATCGCCCCGATCCCGGGCACCCGCCGGGTGAGCCGGGTGGAGGAGAACACGGCCGCGGACCGGGTCGTCCTCACGGCGGCGCAGCTCGCGCGGTTGGACGCGCTGACGCCGGCCACCGGGGCACGCCACGACGAGGCGAACATGGCCAGCATCGACCGCTGAGCCCCGCGGGTGGGGCCCGGTCAGGTCGGGACCAGCTCCACGACGGTGAGCTCGGGACGCGCCCCGACCCGCATCGGCGGCCCCCAGTACCCGACCCCGGCGGTCACGTACAGCTGGGTGTCGCCGTGCCGGGAGAGCCCCTGGACGGCGGGCTGCTCCAGCCCGACCACGTGGGTCAGGGGCCACAGCTGCCCGCCGTGGGTGTGGCCGGACAGCTGCAGGTCCACGCCGGCCGCGCAGGCCTGCTCGACCTGCACCGGCTGGTGGGCCAGCAGCACGACCGGGGTGTCCACCGCACGGCCGGCCAGGGCGGCCGTCAGGTCGGCGCCGTGCCCCCGGACGCCGGCATCCCGGGCGGTGACGTCGTCGACGCCGGCCAGGTCGAAGGCCGCCCCGCCGCGCGAGAGAGCCACCCGCTCGTTGCGCAGCACGTCGACCCCGAGGGTGGGCAGGTGTGCCATCCACTCCGCGGTGTCCACGTAGTACTCGTGGTTGCCGGTGACGAAGAACGTGCCGTCCCGGCTGGCGATGTCCCCCAGGGGTGCGACGTCGCGCCGGAGGTCGGCGACCGAGCCGTCGACCAGGTCCCCGACGACCGCCACGAGGTCGGGCTCGGTGGCGTTGACCATCCGCACGAGACGGGCGAAGCGGTCCCGCCCGTACAGCGAGGACAGGTGGGCGTCGGAGAAGGTGGTGATGCGGTACCCGGTCAGCTCCGGGGCCAGCCCGTCGATCGCGACCCGCACTCGTCGGACCACCGGCGGGGCGGCCGCGGCCCAGGTGCCGTACCCCACCGTGCCCACGGTGACCGCCCCCGCGGTGACGGCCAGGGACCGGGACAGGAACAACCGGCGGGAGGCGTCCGCGACCTGCCGGGACGCGGCGGGCTCCGCCGCAGGAGCCACGGGGGTGGCCGGGGGGAGGTGCCTGCGGTCCCGGCGGAGCAGCCACCACCGCAGGGGTTCGAGCGCCAGCAGCGCCAGCACCAGGTAGACCAGCGCACCGAGCCACCCGAACCCCACCAGGTCCAGCGGCGCCTGGACCTCGCGGGGGAGCACCTGGCGCCCGGCGTCGGCGGCGATGGAGCTCGCCGTGAGCGCCACGACGGCGCAGGTGGCGACACGACGGGTCCCCCCGGGTCGGGTCGTGTCACGGACCAGCCGAGACCAGACCAGGGCGAGCGCACCGAGGAGGACGACGGCGAGCACGGCGTAGAACACCAGGGCGGACACGGGGCGACGGTCCCCGGCACCTGACCCCGCGAGACAGGTCCTGTCAGTACCCCCTCCTGGCAGGCTCTTCCTCGGCGGCCTCGACCGTCCTCCACTGGTGACAGAGCCCGGGCACACCGCCGGGGCATCGTCAGAGGGGTCACCGCACATGTCATTGCGCCTGGACAACACCGTCGCCGTCGTCACCGGAGCCAGCAGCGGCATCGGTGAGGCCACCGCCCGCGAGCTGGCGGGCCTCGGCGCGACCGTCGTCGTCGTCGCCCGCCGCGCCGACCGACTGGACACCCTCGTCGCCACCATCGAGGCCGCCGGCGGCACCGCGCTGGCCATCGCCGCGGACATCGCCGACCGCGGGCAGGCCGAGGCCGCGGTGCAGACCGTCATCGACCGGTTCGGCCGGCTCGACGTCCTGGTCAACAACGCCGGTCTGATGCTGCTGGGGACCGTCCTGGACCAGGACGTCGAGGAGTGGGAGCGGATGATCGCGGTCAACCAGAAGGGCCTGCTGTACCTCACCAAGGCGGCCCTGCCGCACCTGCTCGCCGCCGCCGCGGACGACCTGCGTCAGGTCGCCGACATCGTCAACGTCTCCTCCATCGCCGGTCGTCAGGCCTGGCCCGAGTTCGGCGTCTACAGCATGACGAAGTCCGGCGTGCAGGCCTTCACCGAGGCGCTGCGCCAGGAGGTCACCCAGCGGTACGTCCGGGTCGGGGTCCTCGAGCCCGGTGCCGTCGCCACCGAGCTCGTGGCCCAGAACAGCCAGGCCGTGCAGGACGCGCTGGCTGCCTCCGACGCCGAGCGGATCCCCGAGCGCCTGCAGCCCGAGGACATCGCCGAGAGCATCGCCCACATGGTGACCCGCCCCCGACGTTCGTCGATCGCCGAGCTGTGGGCCATGCCCACCTCGCAGGCCTGACCCGGTGGTGACCGACCCCGGTGCCGGCGTCAGGCCAGCAGGTCGCCGGCCCGGGCGACCGGGAGCCCGTGCGCCTGCCCCACCGGCTCGCTGACCAGCTGCCCGCCCAGGCTGGTGAGGCCCGCCGCCAACACCGGGGAGACCTGCGCCGCGCCCCGGACGCCGTGGTCGGCGACGGTGAGCAGGTACTGCAGGGTGGCCGAGGTCAGCGCCAGGGTGGAGGTGCGGGCGACGGCGCCGGGGATGTTGGCCACGCAGTAGTGCACGACGCCCTCCTCGACGTAGGTCGGGTCGGAGTGCGTGGTGGGCCGGCTGGTCTCGAAGCAGCCGCCCTGGTCGATGGCGATGTCGACGGCGACGCTGCCCTGCCGCATCGAGGCGATCATCTCCCGGCTGACCAGCTTCGGGGCCTTCGTGCCCGGGACCAGCACGGCCCCGATGAGGACGTCGGAGTCGGCGACGTAGGCGGCCAGCCGCGCCCGGTTGGGCTGCACCAGGTCCAGCCGGCCCTCGAAGACGTCGGAGAGGTAGGCCAGCCGGGACGGGTTGGTGTCGAAGACGCGCACGATGGCCCGCATGCCGACGGCGATCTTGGCCGCCTCGGTGCCCGAGACCCCGCCGCCGATGATCGTCACCTTGGCGGCAGGGGTGCCGGGGACGCCGCCCAGCAGCAGGCCGGCGCCGCCGGCGGGGCTCTCCAGGTGGTGCGCCGCGGCCTGCACGGCCATCCGGCCGGCGACCTCGCTCATCGGGGTCAGCAGCGGCAGCCGGCCGTCGGGGGTCTGCACGGTCTCGTAGGCGATCGAGTCGATGCGCCGCTCCAGCAGGAAGTCGGTGAGCGACCGGTCGGCGGCGGCGTGCAGGTAGGTGAAGAGCTGCTGGCCCTCGCGGAAGCGGTGGTACTCGGCGGGGACCGGCTCCTTCACCTTCACGATCAGGTCGGCGGCGAACACCTCGTCGGCGGTGGCCACGACCCGGGCGCCGGCGGCGGTGAACTCCTCGTCGCTGAACCGGGACCCCACGCCGGCCCCGGACTGCACCAGCACCTCGTGGCCGTGGTGCACGAGCTCGGCAGCGCCGTCGGGCTGCAGGGAGACCCGCTTCTCGTTGTCCTTGATCTCGCTGGGGATGCCGATCCGCACGGTGGTCCTCCGGTGGTGGTGGGTGATGCGTGGCACCATCCACCCAGCTGCTGCGGTCGGGGACCAGGGGGGACGAACAAGTGCGCAGGTTCAGGGCCTCCGACCGCAGGATCTGCGGCGACCGTGGGGTGCCGGGGTGACCGACCGGCCGGACCCACGCCCGCCCCGGGTTCTCGACGACGTCGACCACCGGCTGCTGGAGCTGCTCCGCGCCGACGGCCGCCGGCCCAACAACCAGCTCGCCGCCGCGGTCGGGGTGTCGCCGTCCACCTGCCTGGCGCGGGTGCGTGCGCTCGTCGCCGACGGCGTGGTCACCCGGTTCACCGTCGACGTGGACCCCGACGCGCTGGGCCAGTCGCTGCAGGCGCTGGTGTCGGTGCGGATCCGGACCGGGGCCCGGCACCAGCTGACCGCCTTCGCCGACGGGTTGCGCGGCCTGCCCGAGGTGACCCAGTTCTTCTACCTGGCCGGGGCGGAGGACTTCGTCGTCCACGTGCGGGCGCGCAGCACCCACGAGCTGCGCGACTTCGTCACCGACCGGATCTCCACCCAGCCGATGGTCGCCGCGACCAACACCAGTCTGATCTTCGAACACGAGCACCGATGACCCCGGAGGTCCCCTGATGGCGCGCCTGCTCTACTCCGCGATCTGCTCGCTGGACGGCTTCACCGCCGACGCCGCGGGCGACTTCGGCTTCGCCTTCCCCGACCCGGAGGTGATGGCCTTCGTCAACGAGCAGACGGCGGCCGTGGGGACCTTCCTGCACGGGCGACGGATGTACGAGCTGATGCGCGGCTGGGAGACCGACCCGTCCTGGGCCGAGGGCACCTCCGGCGAGGCCGACTTCGCCGCGCACTGGCAGCGGGTGGACAAGGTCGTCTTCTCCGCGACGCTGGACCCCGCCGAGGTCGTCACCCGCCGGACCCGGCTGGAGCGTGTCTTCGACCCGGTCGCCGTCCGCGCGCTGGTGGCGGGGGCGGACCAGGACGTCACCGTCGACGGCCCGACGCTGGCCGCGTCGGCGTTCCGCGCCGGGATCGTCGACGAGGTCCACCTGCTGCTGGCCCCGGCCGTCGTCGGCGCGGGCCTGCGGGCGTTGCCCGACGACGTCCCGACGGCCCTGCGGCTGCTGGACACCCGGCGGTTCGAGGGCGGGTTCGTGCACGTGCGGTACGCGGTGCAGGGCGGGCCTCCCCGGTGGTCGCCCACCGGGGAGGCCGGCCCGACGGGCTAGAGCCGGAAGGACGCCACCAGGTCCGTCATCGACCGAGACGACGCCGTCAGCTCCTGCGCGGTGGCCGAGGTGCGCTCGGCCGCCGCGCGGGTGCCGGAGACCGAGCCGGAGATGGCCTCGATGGTGTCGGAGATGCGGGCAGACCCACCGGCGACGTCGGTGACGTTGCGGACCACCTCGTTCGTGGTGGCCGACTGCTCCTCCACCGCTGCGGCCACCATGGACTGCAACTCGTCGATCCGGGCGATGACGTTCGCGATGTCACCGATGGCGACACCGGCTGCCTGCGCGTCGTTCTGGGTGGCGGCGACCCGGGAGGTGATCTCGTCCGTGGCCCGGGCGGTCTGCTGTGCGAGCTCCTTGACCTCGCCGGCCACGACCGCGAAGCCCTTGCCGGCGTCGCCGGCCCGAGCCGCCTCGATGGTGGCGTTGAGGGCCAGCAGGTTGGTCTGCTCGGCGATCGCGGTGATGAGCTTGACGACCTCACCGATCTCCCGGCTGGAGGCGGTGAGGCGCTCCAGGGTGTCGGCGGCCTCCTGGGCGTTGGTCACCGCACCAGCCGCGACCTGGGACGCCTGGCTGGTCGAGGTGGCGATCTCGCGGATGGCCACCGACATCTCCTCGCTGGCCGAGGCGACGGTGTCGATGCTGGAGGCGATCTCCCGGCTCGCCCCCGAGACCTGCTGGCTCTGGGCCTCGGTCTGGCCGGCCTGGTGGGCCAAGGACTCGGCGATCGCCGACATCGACGCGGAGGACTGGGTCATCACGTCGGCGTTGGCGGCGATGGCGCGCACCGTCTCGCGGAGGTGGTCGAAGGAGGCGTTCAGCGCGGCGGCGGTCATGCCGATCTCGTCGCGGCTGGTGCTCTCGATGCGCAGGTCCAGGCGGCCCTCGGCGAGGGCCTCGGCGACCTCGCGGGTGCGGGCCAGCGGGCGGGTGATCATCCGGGTGACCGCCACGAGCACCGCCAGCAGCAGGAGAGAGCCCACCGCGGCCACGCCGGAGATGACCCACGTCGCCGTCGTCGTCGCGTCGTGACCGTCCTCGGCGGCGACCTGGGCGGCCGCGGCCTCGGCGCTCTGCATGTCGTCCAGGGCGGTGTTGATGTCGGCGTAGGCCTGGAGGGCGGGCGAGGCCCGGTAGGCGTCCACCCAGCCGGCGTTGTCCCCGAGGATCGCCAGGGGGTCCAGGTCGTCGACCCGGGCCTGACGGTAGGTGGCCAGGTTGGCCTGGAAGTCCTCCTGCTGGGCCGTGGTGCTCGCCGGGCCGGCGGCGAGGTACAGCTCCCAGGCCCGGTCGACCTCGGCGTCGTGGGTGGCCCGGTTGACGTCGCGGACCTCCTGGGTCTTCACCTCCGGCTCCTGCGTGATGAGCATGTCGGTGTTGTCCTTGGCGCTGGAGTTGAACGAGGCGCGCACCCGGCCCAGCTCGACGGCCGCCGCGACGGTGGAGCTGTACATGGTGTCCAGCCGGTCGCTGAGCCGATTCGCCTGGACCAGCGACACCGCGGCCACGACGCTCACCGTGACCACCGCCAGCACCCCGATCGTGGCCAGCTTGACCCACATCCTGGCGTTCCTCAGGTACGACATGTCCCCGCTCCCTCCGCCTCCACGGACGTCGCGGAGCACGGCACGGACATCGGCCCGAAACCGCTTCAGTCCAGTCGTGACGCGAGAAAGTGGAGTGACCGTCAGGCGCCGGTCGACATGTCGAGCGGGGTGTCGGCGCGCGGTGTGGCGCGTGGCCTCAGCCCACCGGCGCCTGCGCCGACCGCCACCGGTAGCCGTTCTCCGGGCGCCCGGCGCGCCCGTACCGCGGCCGGACGTCGGCGAAGCCGGTGCGCTCCAGGTGGTCCAGGTAGCGGCGGGCGCTCACCCGGGAGAGCCCGCACAGCTCGGCGACCTCGACGGCGGACAGGTCGTCCGCGGTGGACCCGCGCAGGGTCTCCACGACCAGGTCCATGGTGCGGTCCGAGAGCGCCTTGGGCAGGGTCAGGGGGCGCAGGGCGACGGGGCGGGGCGCCAGGCCCAGGAGCCGGTCCACCTCGTCCTGGCCCAGCGGGCCCTCGGCCTCCTCACGCAGCCGGCGGAAGCGGTCCCGGTGCTCGGCGTAGTCGCGGAGGCGGTCGGCGAAGACCTGCAGCGGGAAGGGCTTGACCAGGTAGCTGGACACCCCGCCGGCCATGGCCTCCCGCACGGTCTCGATCTCCCGCGCAGCGGTGATGGTGATGACGTCGACCGGCACCCGGCGGGCCCGCAGCTCCCGCAGCACGTCGATGCCCGAGCGGTCGGGCAGGTGGACGTCGAGCAGGACCAGGTCGGGCCGGGTCCGGGTGACCGCCGGGAGCACCTCGGACCCCCGGTGGACGACGCCGACCACGGCGAAGCCCGGGATCCGCTGCACGTACCCGCGGTGGACCGCGGCGACGGCCTCGTCGTCGTCGACCACGAGGACCCGGACCGGCCGCTCCGGGCCGGTCACCGGGGACCCGTCGAGGACAGCTGGACCGCCGGCGCCGGGCGCCCGGCGCCGGCCAGCCGGAGGGTGACGGTGACCCGGGCCCCGCCCAAGGGCGACCGGGAGAGCACCGCGGACCCCGACCGGCGTTCGGCCAGCCGGGCGACGAGGGCCAGCCCGATGCCCCGCCCGTGCGCGCCGCGGTGGGCCTTGGTGCTGACCCCGGTCTGGAAGACCCGGTCGCCCAGGTGCTCGGGCACGCCGGGGCCGTCGTCGTCGACGCGCACCACCGTCTGCTCCTGGTCCTGCCGCACCTCCAGCTCCACCCGCCCACCGGGGCCGACGGCGTCCGCGGCGTTGTCCAGCAGGTTGCCCAGCACGGTGAGGACGTCGTCGTCGGGGACGCCCACCCGGCTGGCGGGGTGCACGTGCAGGCGCGCCCCGCGCTCCCGGACGACGGCGGCCTTGGCCAGCACCAGGGCCGCGGTGCCGACGTCCCGGACGGCGACCAGCTCGTCGGCCCGCAGCAGCCCGCCGCCACCGCCGATGCGCTCGATGTAGGCGCTGGCCTGCGCGGGCTCGTCGAGCTCGATGAGGCCCTGCAGGACGTGCAGCTGGTTGCTGAACTCGTGCGCCTGGGCCCGCAGGGTGGCCGTCAGGCTCCGCTGGTCGTCCAGCTCGCGGACGGCGCTGGAGATCTCGGTGCGGTCCCGCAGGGTGAGCACCCGGGCGACCTGCCGGTCGCCGACCACGGCGTTGCTGCGGCTGGCCAGCAGCAGCCGCTCGCCCACCAGCAGCGGCTCGTCCACGACGTCGTCGGCCCCGGTCAGCAGGTCGACGACCGCGGGGTCCAGCGCCTGGTCGGCCGCGAGCCCGGTGAGCTCGGCGTCGGTGTCCAGCAGCCGGAGGGCCTCGTCGTTGACCAGCACGACCCGGCCGTCGGCGTCGACGGCGATGACGCCCTCGCGGATGCCGTGCAGCATCGCCTCCCGGGTCTGCAGCAGGTGCGCGATCTCGTCGGGTTCCAGGCCGTAGATGCGCCGGCGGACGGTACGCGCGACGAGCAGGGAGGCCAGCACCCCGGCCAGTGCCGCCCCGGTCATCCAGGCCACGAGCATGGGGACGTCCTCCTGGAGGTCCTCCTGCAGGGCGGTCTCCAGGATGCCGACGGAGGCGGCCCCGATGACCCGGCCCGAGGCGTCCCGGACCGGGACCTTGGCCCGCAGCGAGACCCCGAGCGTGCCGGTCTCGGTGCCCACGAAGGTCTCCCCGGCCAGGGTGCCGCTGGGGTCGGTGGACACCCGCTGCCCGATGCGGTCGGGGTCGGGGTGGCTGTAGCGCACCCCGTTGACGTCGGTCATCACCACGAACGTCATGCCGGAGGCCTCGCGCAGCAGCTCGGCCAGTGGCTGGAGGGTGAGGGCGGGGTCGGGTGCGGCGTAGGCGTCGATGACGCTGGGGAGTCGGGCGGTGGACTGCGCCACGGTGAGCACCTGCTGGCGGTAGGCGTCCCGGATCTGTCGTTCCTGCAGCTGGACGGCGAGGGTGCCGGCCAGCACCACGGTCACCACGACGATCGCCACCTGGAGGAGCACCAGCTGGGACCGCAGGGTCAGGGAACGCCGCACGAGTCGGGAGTGTGCACCACTGCACAGTGACCAAATCGACCAATGTGTCCTCAACCACCAGAAACGCGTGACAGGCACCACCCCCGCCTAGCTTTCCCGTCGACCGAGCCGCTGTGTCGCGGCTCACCTCGACGAGGAGGACTCGTGTCCCGCTCCACGCTCCCCAAGCACCCCCGCCGTACCCGCACCGCCCGTCTCGTCGCCGCCGCCGGCGCGACCGCCCTGCTGCTCACCGCCTGTGGCACCACCTCCGGCACCTCCGGCGGCGGCTCGGCCGACGCCGAGGGCGGCGCGGAGCCCATCGCCCGCCTCCAGGTCATGGCCCCGGCCGACCCGGGCGGCGGCTGGGACTCCAGTGCCCGCGCGCTGGCCGCGGCCATGGAGGAGGAGGGCCTGGCCGACTCGGTCAGCGTCACCAACGTCGGCGGCGCCGGCGGCACCGTGGGTCTGGCCGAGCTCGCCGACGAGCGCAGCGAGGACTTCCTGATGGTCATGGGCCTGGTCATGGTCGGGGCCATCGAGACCAACGACTCGCAGGCCACCCTGGCCGACACCACGCCGCTGGCCCGGATCACCGCCGAGGACGAGATCGTCGTCGTCCCCGCCGAGTCCCCGTACGAGACCATCGAGGACCTCGTCGCCGACATGCAGGACAACGGCCGCGACGTCTCCATCGCCGGTGGTTCGGCCGGCGGCACCGACAACATCCTGGCCGGACTCATCGCCCAGGCCGGCGACGTGCCGATCAGCGACCTGAACTACGTGCCCTTCTCCGGTGGTGGCGAGTCGCTGGCCGCGCTGCTGGGCAACAACGTCTCCGCCGGCATCTCCGGGGTCAGCGAGTACGCCGAGCAGATCGAGGCGGGCACGCTGCGCGCCCTCGCCGTCTCCGGTGACGAGCGGGTCGAGGGCATCGACGCCCCGACCCTCACCGAGGCCGGCTACGACGTCGAGCTGTCGAACTGGCGTGGCGTGGTGGCCCCGCCGAACATCAGCGACGAGGCCCGCGAGCGCCTGCTCGACGTGATCGAGGCGACCGTCGAGAGCCCCGCGTGGGCCGAGGCGCTGGAGACCAACGGCTGGGAGGACACCTACCTGGCCGGCGAGGAGTTCGAGACCTTCCTCGACGAGGAGCAGGCCCGGATCTCCGACGTCCTGGACGAGCTGGGTCTCACCCAGTGACCCACGCTCTCCCGGAGCAGGCCCCGGCCGCGCCCGAGCGCGCCCGGGTCTGGCCCGAGTACGCCTTCCCCGCGGGTCTGCTCGCGCTGGGCGTCTTCACCCTCGTCGACGCCGCCACCATCGCGGTGCCGGTCTCGACCAACACCGTCGGCCCCCGGGTCTTCCCCTACGCGGTCGGGGCGTTGCTCGTCCTGGCCGCGGTCCTCGTCGGGCTCGGCGTCCGCCGCGGTGAGCGGGCCGAGATCGAGGACGGCGAGGACGTCGACACCACCGCCGCCACCGACTGGCCCACCGTGGCCAAGGTGGCCGCGGCCTTCATCGCCCTGGTCGTGCTCGTCGAGCCGGCCGGCTTCCCGATCGCCGCGACCGTGCTCTTCGGTGCGGTGGCCTGGTCCCTCGGGGCCCGACCGCTGCTCCGCCCCGTCCTCGTGGGGGCCCTCATCGCGGTGACCCTCCACGTCCTCTTCACCCAGGTGCTCGGCGTGTTCCTGCCCGCCGGCCCGCTCGAGGGAGTGCCCGGCTTTGGGTGACATCGGCCTGCTCATGGACGGCTTCGCCAACGCGCTGCAGCCGATCTACCTCGTCTACGCCCTGATCGGCGTCACGCTGGGCACCGCGGTCGGCGTGCTGCCCGGCATCGGCCCGGCCATGACAGTGGCCCTGCTGCTGCCGTTGACCCTGACGCTGGAGCCCACCGCGGCGTTCATCATGTTCGCCGGCATCTACTACGGCGGCATGTACGGCGGGTCGACGACGTCGATCCTGCTCAACACACCCGGTGAGTCCGCCTCGATCGTCACCGCACTCGA
Source organism: Klenkia sp. AC732 (assembly GCF_979256525.1). Taxonomy (NCBI): domain Bacteria; kingdom Bacillati; phylum Actinomycetota; class Actinomycetes; order Geodermatophilales; family Geodermatophilaceae; genus Klenkia; species Klenkia sp. AC732. The sequence continues at coordinate 53,862 of NZ_CEEDOS010000014.1, forward strand.
GGGCAACCGGATGGCCAAGGCCGGGCGGGGGGCCGCGGCACTGGCCACGGCCGCCGTCGGCTCCTTCGTCGCCGGCACGATCGCCACGATGCTGCTGACCCTGGTGGCGCCCACCGTGGCGCGGCTGGCCGTCCAGCTGTCCCCGGCGGACTTCGTGGCGTTGATGGTCGTCGCCTTCCTGACCGTGGCCGCCATGCTGGGCACCTCGCCCAGCCGCGGCCTGGCCTCGCTGGGACTGGGCCTGTTCCTCGGCCTGGTGGGCACCGACAGCCTCACCGCCCAGCAGCGCTTCACCTTCGGCATCCCGGCCCTGGCCGACGGCATCGAGGTGGTCGTGGTGGCGGTCGGCGTCTTCGCCGTCGGCGAGACCCTCTTCGTCGCGGCTCGCCTGCGCCGGGGCCCCGTCCCGGTGATCCCGGTCAGCGGGTCGTGGATGACCCGCGAGGACTTCCGCCGGTCCTGGCCGGCCTGGTTGCGCGGGACGGCCATCGGCTTCCCGGTCGGGACGATCCCCGCCGGTGGCGCCGACGTCTCGACGTTCCTGTCCTACTCCGCGGAGCGCAAGCTCTCCAAGCGGAAGTCGGAGTTCGGCAAGGGCGCCATCGAGGGCGTCGCCGGTCCCGAGGCCGCCAACAACGCGGCCGCGGCCGGGGTGCTGGTGCCGCTGCTGACGCTGGGCATCCCGACGTCGGCGACGGCGGCGGTCATCCTGGCCGCCTTCAACAGCTACGGCATCCGTCCGGGCCCGCTGCTCTTCGAGAACGAGCCCGAGCTGATCTGGGCGCTCATCGCCAGCCTGTACATCGGCAACGTGATGCTGCTGGTGCTCAACCTGCCGCTGGTCGGGCTCTGGGTGCGCCTGCTGCAGATCCCCCGTCCCTACCTGTACGCGGGCATCCTCACCTTCGCCGCGCTGGGGAGCTACGCCGTCGGTGCGTCGACGACCGACCTGGTGCTGCTCGGGCTGCTCGGCCTGCTGGGCTGGGCGATGCGGGTCTTCGGCTACCCGATCGCCCCGGCGGTGATCGGCCTGATCCTCGGCCCGATCGCCGAGGAGCAGTTCCGACGGGCGATGCAGATCAGCCAGGGCGACCCCACGGCGCTGGTGACCAGCCCGTTCGCGGCCATCACGTACTCGGTGCTGATCGGGCTGTTCGCGCTGTCCTGGTGGCTGCGCCGCCGGCAGACCCGGCTGGCCGCCGAGGTCCTGGACGACGACGACGTCGTCCCCGCGACCGAGGCCCTGCCCGCCGGTGAGGTCGTCGACCGGGAGGGCAGCGGGGAGCCCCAGCCCACCGGCGTCCTCCCGGTGGCCCTGCTCGACCCCCCGGCCGGGACGACCCCGGACGACGAGAGAGGAGACCGACGGTGACCGTCGTCGTCGGCTACACGCCGCGGCCGCAGGGCCGGGCCGCGCTCCGGGTCGGCATCGCCGAGGCGCGGGCGCGCGGGGAGGACCTGTACGTGCTCAACGTGTCCTCGGGTGCCTCGCTGTCGGACCCGACGTACGCCACGGAGGAGCAGTGGGCCGAGGTGGTCGAGGAGCTGCGCGCGTCCGGGGTGGAGCACCGGGCCGAGCGGCACGTCGACGGGCGCGGCGGCGCCGAGGAGGTCACCCGGGCCGCGGCCGAGCACGACGCGACCCTGGTCGTCATCGGCATCCGGCACCGCACCGCCACGGGCAAGATGCTCTTCGGCAGCGATGCCCAGCGGATCCTGCTGGACGTGGACTGCCCGATCCTCGCGGTCAAGGCCTGAGCACCCGGCCGGCTCGGTCACCCCGGGCCGGCCGGGCCCCGGCTCAGACGTGGACCGGCTGCCCCGTCGCCTCGAGCACCGACAGCCACAGGTCACCGCGGGGGTCGACCTGGTTGCGGGTCCGGGTGACCAGCGGGATCGGCAGGTTGACGAAGCGGCCGTGCCAGCGCCCGGCGACGGCCGCCGTCCGGCCGGCCATGGCGGCGTGCACGGCGGCCTGGGCCAGCCGGGTGCAGTAGACGGAGTCGTGGCTGTTGGCCGGCACGCTGCGGATGGCGTACCCGGGGTCGACGTAGCGCAGCTGGAACTGCTTGCCGACCGAGGCCAGGTGCGCGGTGAGCTTGTCGCGCAGCAGGGTGCCGATGTCGTGCAGCTTGGCGTTGCCGGAGGGGTCGGTGGCGCCGGTGCCCTGGAAGAGCTCCTGCCCGGCGCCCTCGGCGACGACGATCAGCGCGTGGTTCTGCCGGTCCAGGGTGCGTTCCACGTGCGCCAGCACCCCGCGCTCGCCCTCCAGCGGCATCGAGACCTCGGGGATGAGCACCAGGTCGACGTCGTCGCTGGCCAGTGTGGCGTAGGCGGCGATGAAGCCGGAGTGCCGGCCCATCAGCTTCACCAGGCCGACCCCACCGGGGTGCGAGCGCGCCTCGGTCGCGGCCGCGCGGATGGACTCGGCGGCCCGCCCGAACGCGGTCTGGAAGCCGAAGCTGCGGTCGATCCAGGGGATGTCGTTGTCGATCGTCTTGGGCACCCCGACGACGGCGATGGGCAGACCACGCCGCTGGGCCTCCTCGGCGATGGTCTGCGCCCCACGCAGCGAGCCGTCGCCGCCGATGACGAAGAGCACGTCGATCCGGCGCAGCCGCAGGGTCTCGACCATCACCTTGGGGTCGTGCCCACCGCGGGAGGTGCCCAGCACGGTGCCGCCCTGCTGGTTGATCCAGCGCACCGACTCCGGGGTCAGGACCATCGGCTCCGCGCCCGAGGGGGTGAGCCCCTGGTAGCCGTCCCGGAAGCCCAGCACCTGGGTGACCCCGTAGTGCTCGGCGAGCTCGTCGACGAGCCCGCGGATGACGTTGTTGAGCCCCGGGCACAGCCCGCCGCAGGTGACGATGCCGACCTTGGTGCGCTTGGGGTCGAAGAAGAGCATCCGGCGGGGGCCGCCCGGCTCGAACGTGGGCAGCTCCTCCACCGGGACGCCGCGCTTCATCGCGACCCCCAGCGTGCCGTCGACGAGGACCCGGTCGTGCTCGCCGACGTAGTGCATCGACTCACCGCGTTCCAGCAGGCCACCGTCGAGCGGGGAGTGCACGGTCAGCTCGCCCAGCGTGCGCACCGCCAGGTCGGCTGCCGTCAGCTCGAGCTGTTCCACCGTGTCCACGGTGCCAGTCTGCCCGGCGACCAGCCTCCTGTGACACCCGCCTCGCCCGTGACCTGCACGAACGAGGTGGACGTCCCAGACGTCTGACCCGCTGGTGGGCGTCCGCGGCGCGCCTCGCCGACGGGCTGCTCAGGCCCCCGGGGACGGCGTCGGTGGCCACCCGTCCTCGAGGTCGGCCAGCGTCCGCCCGGACAGCGAGGCCCACGTGCGGACGACGGGCCGCTCGTCCGGGCCGGCGCCGCCCAGGCGCACCACGCGGCAGCCCGCCGCGACCGCCGACTCGGTCCCCGGGGCGGAGTCCTCCACGGCGGTGCACCGCTCCGGCGACCGGCCCAGCAGGCGGGCGGCGAGCAGGTAGGGCTCGGGGTCGGGCTTGGGGTGGGCGACGTCGTCGCCGGTGACCACCACGTCGAAGAGGGCGCCACCGGAGGCCTCGGCCGCCGCGGCCGCGACGGCGTCGGCGATGGCGGCGGGGGAGGAGGTGACCAGTGCGGTCGCGTGGCCGGCCGTCCGGCACTCCTGCACCAGCTCCAGGGCGCCCGGCATCCAGGGGACGCCCCGGGCCACCTCGCCGGCCACCGCGCCGACGAGGACGGCGAGGACCTCCTGCGGGGTCATCGCCACCCCGGCCCGGGTGAGGGCCGCCGCCGTCCGGGCCGGGCTCTGCCCCACCGTGGCCGCGCTCTCCGCCGGCCCCCAGGTGACGCCGTGGGCGCGCGCCAGCTGCTGCTCGGCCGCCGCCCAGGAGGGCTCGGTGTCCACGAGCGTCCCGTCCATGTCCCACAGGAACGCCGTCCCGGTGCTGCTCACGCGCATGGAGGGACGGTACGCCTGCGTAGCGAGACTACTTCCGGGACTCCACGACAGGCCTCCAGGGCCACCCTCCTTGCGGTTTGTGGCGCGCGACACCTATCGTTAGGTAGTCCGACTACATCGTGGAGGGAGCATCCGTGACCCAGGCACTGCGCGAGCACCCCCAGGGTGCCGCCGTCCCGGCGTTCGCCCTCCGCGGGGTGGGCAAGTCCTACCCCGGGGTGACCGCCCTGGCCGACATCGACCTCGAGGCCTTCCCCGGGGAGGTGCTGGCCATCTGCGGTGCCAACGGCGCCGGCAAGTCGACGATGGCCAAGATGATCGCCGGGCAGGAGCAGCCCTCCACCGGCCGGGTGGAGATCGCCGGGCGGTCCACGCCGATCACCAGCCCCGCCGACGCCGAGAGCGCCGGGGTCCTGCTGATGCACCAGGAGCCGCTGGTCATCGAGGACTTCACCGTGGAGGAGAACGTCTGGCTCCGCCGGATCAGCTCCGCGGGGTCCAACCGCCCCTGGCGCCGCCTGCGCCGGGGCAGCGACCCGCGCACCCGCGGGGCCCTGGACGCCGTCGGGCTGACCGACGTCTCCCCCGACACCCCGGCCCGCGAGCTGGGCCCGGGCCCCCGGCAGATGCTGGCCCTGAGCCGCACGCAGGTCGTCGAGCACAGGGTCCTGCTGCTGGACGAGACCACGGCGTCGACCACCGAGGAGCACTTCCGCGACGTGCTGGACCTGGTGGACCGGGAACGGGCCGCCGGGGTGTGCGTCGTGTTCGTCTCCCACCGGATGGACGAGGTCTTCGCCATGGCCGACCGGATCGCGGTCATGCGCAGCGGCCGGTTGGTCGACGTGCTGCGCACCGCCGACACCACCCCCGGCGCGGTCATCGACCTGATGATCGGGGAGTCCGTGGCCGCCCTGGAGCCGCTGTCCCTCCCCGTCCGCCCCGACGAGGAGCCGCTGCTGGAGGTCGAGGACCTCGCCGCCGGCTCCGCGCGGGAGGTCACCCTCCGGGTCGGGCCCGGCGAGGTCGTCGGCGTCTACGGCCTGGTCGGCAGCGGTCGCTCGTCGGTGGCCCGCTCGATCACCGGGCACCAGCCCCGGCTGGCGGGCCGGGTCCGCCTGCGCGGCCGGGACGTCGACGCCGGCAGCCCGCGGGCCGCACTGCGCGCCGGGCTGGCCTACCTCACCGAGGACCGCCGCCGCGAGGGCTTCGTCCCCGCCTTCACCAACGGCGAGAACATGACGCTGTCCACCCTGCCGGCCTTCGCCACCCGGGGGGTGCTCCGGGGCGGTGCCGAGCGGCGCCGCGTCCAGCAGCTGATCGGGGAGTTCCAGGTCAAGGGCGGCCCCCGCACGCTGACCCGGACCCTGTCCGGGGGCAACCAGCAGAAGGTCATCCTCGCCAAGTGGCTGGAGGCCGCCCCCCAGGTGCTGGTCCTGGACGAGCCGACCAAGGGCATCGACGTCGGTGCCCGCGCCAACATCTACGAGATCGTCCGGGCCCTCGCCGCGCAGGGGCGCGGCGTCCTCGTCGTCACCAGCGAGGCCGAGGAGGCCCTGGTGCTCTGCAACCGCGTGCTGATCATGCGCGACGGCCGGCTCGTCGACGAGTTCCGGCCCGCCACCAGCACCACCGACGACCTGATCCGTGCTGCCCTCGGAGGAGACACCGCATGACCGACGCGACCGCTGCCCCCTCGCGGCGGCCCTCCCCGGGCCGCGCCGGGTTCGGCCGCTGGGCCAAGGAGCAGTACCCGCTCTACATCCTGCTCGTGCTCCTGGTCATCGCCGGGTTCAGCAGTGACGCCTTCTTCACCTCGCGCAACCTCACCAACCTGGTGCTGCAGACCTCGGTCATCGGCATCGTGACCCTCGCCCAGTTCCTCATCGTGCTCACCGGCGGCATCGACATCAGCGTCGGCTCCGTCGTGGGCCTCAGCGGGGTGCTGGCCGCCGGGCTCTTCAGCGGCAGCAGCGTCGTGCTCGCCGTCGTCGTCGCCATCGCCGTCGGCGCCCTCATCGGCACGCTGAACGGCTACCTGGTCGCCTTCCGCGGGCTGGAGCCCTTCATCGTCACCCTGGGCATGCTGGCCCTGGCCCGCGGCCTGGTCTACGCCTACACCGAGGGCAGCCCGGTGCGCCCCGAGGCCGAGGACTTCCGCAGCATCGCCACCGCCACGGTCGCCGGGTTCCCCGTGATCGGCCTGATCTGGCTGGGGCTGGCCGTCGCCATCGCCTTCCTGGCCCGGGGCACCGTCTTCGGCCGCCGGGTCTACGCCGTGGGCAGCAGCAAGGACGCCGCCCACGCCTCCGGGGTCCCGGTCAAGGCCACCCTGGTCGCCGTCTACGCGATGGCCGGGGTGATGGTCGGCTTCGCCGGCTTCCTGCTGGCCTCCCGGGTCGGCGCCGGCACCCCGACCGCCGGCAACCTCTACGAGCTGGACTCCATCGCCGCCGTCGTCATCGGCGGGGCCGCGCTGGCCGGCGGGAAGGGCCGCGTCTTCGGCGCGGTGGTGGGGACGCTGATCTTCGCCGTCATCACCAACCTGCTGGTCCTGCTCAACGTCTCCACGTTCCTGCAGGACGCCTTCCGCGGCGGCCTGATCCTGCTCGCGGTGGTCCTCACGACCTTCCGGTTCTCCCGAGGGGGCACCGGCTCCCGGCGCTGACCGCCGTCCCCCGCGACCGGGGCGCCACCCCGGTCGACCCCGTTCCCACACCCGCACCGCACCTCGCTGCCGGGTGTGCCCGAGCTGTACCCGCGACCTCCCGCACCACCCCCCGGCACCACCCGTCAGAGAGGCACAGATCCCATGAACCGACGCATCGGCACCGCCGTGGTCGCCGCGAGCGTGCTCGCCCTCACCGCCTGCGGCAGCGTGGGCGACAGCGACAGCAGCAGCGGGGGGAGCGCCGACTCCCCCGAGGACGTGACCATCGGCTTCCTGCAGCGCCAGCTGGACGCGCCCTACTACTCGGCCATGCAGGCCGCGGCCGAGGACATCGCCGAGGAGCAGGGCTTCACCCTGCTCTTCCAGAACGCCAGCGGTGACCCCGTCACCCAGCTGGACCAGGCCCAGACGATGCTCTCCCAGGGCGCCGACGTGCTGGTGGTCAACGCCATCAGCCCGGAGACCGAGCGCTCCCAGCTCGAGGCCCTGGCCGACCAGGTGCCGCTGCTGTTCATCGACACCGGCATCCCCGAGGTCGGCGTCACCTCGGTCGGTTCGGACAACGCGGCCATCGGCCGCGACTCCGGCGAGATCGCCGCGGAGCGCTTCGAGCAGGGGCAGACGGTGAGCCTGGCCGTCATCAACGGCGGACCCAACGACGAGATCGTCGGGCCGGCCCGCCAGCAGGGCTTCATCGAGGGCCTGGAGTCCGCCGGCCTGACCGTCGACGTCGTCGCCGAGGCCACCGGCAACTACTCCCAGGACGAGGCCGTCCCGGCCACGGAGTCGGTGCTGGCCGCCAACCCCGACGTCGACCTGGTGCTCGGGCTGAACGACGCGATGGCCCTGGGTGCCCTCACGGTGCTGCAGGACCAGGCCAACACCACGACCCTCGTCGCCGGCGTGGACGGCCAGAAGGAGGCCATCCAGGCGATCCTGGACGGCGGGTGCGAGGGCCAGTACGCCGCCACCGGGCTGAACTCGCCGTCCGCGGCGACGGAGCGGGCGCTGGAGATCGCGCTGCAGCTGGCCACCGGTGAGGCCGAGGCCGGCGACTTCGAGGCCGAGGAGTTCATCGAGGGCGCGGGCGTCGGCTGCGACAACGCCGAGGAGTACTACGACGAGAACAGCGTCTTCTGACCGCTGCCTCCCCACCGGGACGGGCCGCCCCCCTGCGCGGGGGGCGGCCCGTCCTGTCGTGTGGGGGGCGTCAGGTGAGCCGGCGGAAGGCGGCCAGCTGCTCCTTCATCGAGGCCAGCCGGGCGGCGTGCGCCGCACCGCGGCGCAGGGACACCGCGGTCGCCAGCACGTCGACGATCACCAGGCTGGCGATCCGGCTGACCGTGGGGGTGTCCCGGTCGGTGTCCTCGAAGGTCTTCACCGCGATGGTCACGTCGGCGATGCCGGCCAGCTCGCTGGTCTCGTCACCGGTGATGGCCACGACGGTCGCCCCGTTGTCCCGGGCCCGGCGGGCGATCTGCAGGATCGTCGACGTCGAGCCGGTGTTGCTCACCACCAGGAACACCTGGCCGGGCTCGGCCAGGGCGGCGGCCATGAACTGCTGGTGGGAGTCCGAGGGCACCGAGCACGGGACGCCGAAGAGCACCGCCTTCTGCTCCACGTCCAGGGCGATCACGCCCGAGGCGCCCAGCCCGGCCACCGTCATCGAGGTGGCGCCGAGGATGGCGTCGATCGCGGCACCGAGGGAGACCGCGTCCAGGTAGCGGCGGGTGCGGTCCAGGCTGCTGATGGTGTGGTCGAAGACCTTGGTCGCCAGCTCGCTGACGCTGTCCTCGGCGGAGATGGCGGACAGCGTGGAGGGCAGTCCGAGGGCCAGGCTCTGGGCCAGCGCCAGCTTGAACTGCTGGAAGCCGTCGAACCCCAGGCTGGTGCAGAACCGCATGACGGTCGGCTCGCTCACCCCGGCCGCCTCGGCCACGGCCGCCATGGTCGAGGCGACCACGAACGCCGCGTCCTCGGAGACGGTGTTGGCCACCTGGCGCTCGGAGGGACGCAGCGAGGGCAGCATCGTGGCGATGTGCTCCAGCAACGGGACCCCTGGGTCGAAGGGCATGTCCACTCCTGATCCGGTGCCGGCGGCTGGGTCTACTCCGGCGGCCCGGAGTCCAGCATGACCAGCAAGTTCACCACGGACTGCTCGGTGGCCCGACGCACGCTGGCGTCGGTGTACCCGCCCAGGTGCGGGGACAGGATCGTCCGCTCGTGACGCAGCAGGGGTGTGAGGGCCGGGGGCTCGGACTCGAAGGCGTCCACGGCGTAGGCGGACAACCGGCCGGACTCGAGGGCGGCCAACACCGCGGCGTCGTCGACCAGGGACGAGCGGGCGGTGTTGACCAGCACGGCGCCGGTGGGGACGGTCGCCAGCTGGGCGACCCCGACCAGCGCCGTCCCGTCGGCGGGCGGCGGGGCGTGCAGGCTGATGACGTCGGACCCGGCGAAGAGCTCGTCCAGTGCGACCTGGCGCGGCGCGCCGGGCCCTTCGGGCACCCGGGCGAACGGGTCGCTGACCAGCACCCGGGCCCCGAAGGCGGCCGCGAAGCCGGCCAGCGTGCGGCCGATGGCCCCGAAGCCCACGACACCGACCGTCAGGTCGGGGAGCTCGCGGCCCGGCGTGCGCGCCCACCCGCCCTCACGGAGCACCCGGTCGGCCAGCGGCAGCCCGCGCAGCCCGGCCAGCACGTGTGCGAAGGCCAGCTCCGCGACGCCGCGGGCGTTCGCGCCCCGGGCGGTGGCCACCTGCACGCCCCGGCGCTCCGCGGCGGCGGCGTCGATCGCGTCCGCGCCGGCGCCGTTGCGGCTGATCGCCCGCAGGTCGGGGAAGGCGGCGAGGACCTGGTCGTCGATCCGCTCGACGCCGGCGACCCAGCCGACCACGCCGTCCGCCACCTCGCGCAGGTCATCGGCCGTGGGCTGTCGCCCCGGCGGGCCGGACACGAGCTCGTAGCCGGCCTCGGTGAGCGGGCGCAGGGCGGGCAGCGTGGCCACACCGGCCGCCGTCATCGACCGGGGGGTGACCAGCACCCGTCCCCGGCTGGGCAGGTCGCTCACCGGGTGGTCGCCGCGATCTCGGCGAGCCGGTCGAAGCGGGGGCCGCTGGTGGGGATCTCGACGTCGAACACCTCGGCGATGACCTGGGTCCAGCCGTGCAGGAAGTACGTCCAGCCGTCCTCGACGGTCAGCGCCCGGTCCTGCTGCTGGGCGCGGGCCTGCTCCAGGAAGACCAGGTCGCCGCGGTAGTTCAGCTCCCACACCAGGGCCCGCTCGGGGAACCGTGCGCCGGCGCCCAGCGGGGAGCCGGGGGCGTCCTTGCCCAGCCCGGTGGCGTTGACGACCAGCGCCCCCGGGCCGAGCCCGGCCAGCACGTCGTCGTTGTCGCCGGCGCCCTGCACGGTCACGGTGCGCAGCGGGACGTCGGGCGCCACCTGGTGGTGGACGTCGGCCAGCACCGACAGCCGGGCCGACCCGCGGTCGGACACCACGACGCCGGCCGGCCGGGCCGCGCCCCGCTCGGGCCGGCTCAGGTGCCAGTCCATGGCGATCGCGGAGCCGCCGGCGCCCATGACGAACACCTCGCGGGGCTCGCGCGCGAAGAGCTCCGGGGGTGCGAAGGAGTCGATGGCCAGCCCGGAGGACCAGGGGTCCTTGGCCGAGGCGCGCAGCCCGCCGCCGCGCTTGGACAGGCAGCTGACCTCGCCCATCAGCCGGGCGAGCGGGTCGACCTCGGCGAAGTGGTCCCGGGCCGCCTCGTACAGGTCGATCTTGTGCGTGGTCACCAGGGCGCCCAGGCTCAGCGGATCGGCCGCCAGGAAGTCCACGACCTCCCGGTACTGCTCGGCCGGGGCGTGCGGGGTGATGTCGATGCCCACGAGCTCGACGTCGCCCAGCCCCAGCTCGACGGCCCAGCGGGGGAAGACGGTCCGGATCGAGGAGGACCCGGTGGTGACGCCGATGAAGTAGAACGTGGGCCGCTCCGCGGGGACCAGGTCGCCCGGGGTGCGGGTCACCGGGGTCACGCGGGCGCCCCGGGTGAGTCGATGTGGGTCCGCGCGGTCCGGGCCAGGGCCGTGATGCCGGTGAAGTCGCCGGCGTCGACCAGGGCCCGGGGGGCGATCCAGGTGCCGCCGACGGCGACCACCTCGGGGACGCCGAGGTACTCGGGGAGGTTCTCCAGCCGGATGCCGCCGGTGGGCATGAACCCGACCCCGCTGGCCCGCAGCGGGGCGGCCAGGGAGGCCAGCGCCGCGGCCCCGCCGGACTGCGCGGCGGGGAAGAACTTGACCAGCCGGTGCCCCGCGTCGACCGCGGCCATCACCTCCGAGGCCGTGACGGCGCCCGGGACGAAGGGCAGCCCGGTCGCCGCGGCGGCGGTCTCCAGGGCTCCCGTGCGGCCGGGGGAGACCAGGAAGCGGGCCCCGGCGGCGGCGGCCCGGTCGACGTCTCCGGGGGTGAGGAGCGTGCCGGCGCCCAGCAGGAAGTCCGGCAGCTCGGCGGCGACCGCGGCGATGGCGTCCAGGGCGGCCGGCGTGCGCAGGGTGACCTCCATGGCGGGGAACCCGCCGGCGGTCAGCGCCCGGGCCAGCGGCACGGCGTGGGCGGCGTCGCTGATCTCCACGACCGGCACGACCCGCAGCGCCCGCAGGGCCGGCGTCACGTCGGCGCTCACGAGCGGGCCCGGTAGCCGCGGTGGGCCGGGTTGGTGCGGACGGTCCAGCCCTCGCCCTCGCCTTCGCCGTCGGCGACGACGAGGTCGCGCATGCCGCCGGCCTCGCTGATCACGCCGTAGTCCTGGCCGGCGTCCGCGGCGTAGCAGAACAGCGTCACGAAGGGCTCGGTGCCGACGTTCACGCTGCGGTGCACCCAGTGGCCGGGCACGTCGACGGCCTGGCCGGCGCGCAGTTCGACGGCCTCCGACCGGCCGTCGAGGGTCTCCAGCAGCATGACGCCGTGGCCGCTGAGGCAGTGGTAGAGCTCGGCCCGGTCGGCGACGGCGTGCAGGTGCCCACGGGTGACGGCGAACTCCTCGCCGTAGCGGCCGGGCAGCAGCGTGCTGGTGCCGACGATGAGGGCGCCGGGCTCGGAGCCGTAGCGGTGCTCGTGGACGTCGTAGACCAGCTGGTCGGCGCCGTCCCGCGCCAGGGCGGCTGCGTAGGCGTCGGGGTCGGCGTAGACGCCGTCCATGTCGCCCAGGTGCTTGCGGTAGACCCGCGTGGCGCCGGTCATCCGACCGTCGACGGCGATCTCGATGCGGGCCGGGGTGCTGATGGTGGGACTCACGCTCTCCTCCTCGGGTCTGTAGTCAAACTACACAGACCGAGGGGGAGATGGCCAAGACCGGGGCTGGGCGTTCGCCGGATCACACTCTGATGGGCTTAGAATGTAGTCTGCCTAACCACATCGCGGAGGAGCAGGGATGACTGCGAGCTTGAGCGGACGACGGGTCGCCGTCACCGGAGCGGCCGGCGGGATCGGCACGGCCATCGTCGAGCGATTGCTGGCCGAGGGTGCCGAGCCGGTCGGCCTCGACGTCACCGGCCTGGACCGGCTGCCCGCCGGGGTCCCCGGCTTCCAGGCCGACCTCACCTCGCCGGAGTCGATCGCGGCCATCGTCGCGCAGCTCTACGCCGAGGACGGGCGACCGGTCGACCTGGTCAACTCCGCGGGCATCGTCGAGGACGACGTCGCCGCCGAGACCATGCCCGTCGAGCAGTTCGACGCCGTCTACGGCGTCAACATCCGCGGCGTCTTCATCGCCTCGCAGGCCTTCGGGCGCGAGCTGCTGGCCCGCGGCGGCGGGTCGATCGTGAACATCGCCTCGATGAGCGGCAACGCGGTCGTCAACCACCCGCAGAAGCAGAGCGCCTACAACTCCTCCAAGGCCGCCGTCAGCGCGCTGACCCGGTCCCTGGCCGTCGAGTGGGGCCCGCGCGGCGTCCGGGTCAACACCGTGTCGCCCGGCTACGTGGACACCCCGCTCAACCACCTCAAGGCGCACATGCACGAACTCTGGAAGGCCGACACCGTCCTCGACAGGTTCGCCACCCCCGCCGAGGTGGCCGGAGCCGTCGCGTTCCTGCTGGGCCCCGACGCGGGCTACTTCCTCGGCGCCGAACTGCTCATGGACGGGGGGTCGTCGCTGCGCTGAGCGCGCGACGGAGACCAGATGATCATCGCCCACGACCTCGGGACCACGGGGGACAAGGCCACCCTCGTCGACCACGACGGCCGCCTCGTCGCCTCCGTCACCGCGGCCTACCCGGTGGACTTCGGCCCCGGGGGCAAGGCCGAGCAGGACCCCGAGGACTGGTGGGCGGCGGTCTGCCGGTCCACCCGGCAGCTGCTCGAGCAGACCGGCACCCCGGCCGGGGACGTCGACGTCGTCACCTTCTCCGGCCAGATGATGGGCGCCGTCCTCGTCGACGACGCCAACCGCAGCCTGCGCCCGGCCGTCATCTGGGCCGACACCCGGGCAACGGCGCAGGCCGAGGAGCTGGTCCGGCGGGTCGGCCTGGAGCGCGGTTACGCGATCACCGGGCACCGGCTGAACGCCACCTACACGCTGCCCAAGATCGCCTGGCTGCGGCAGCACGAGCCCGAGGTCTTCGCCCGGGCCGCCGCCGTCCTGCTGCCCAAGGACCACCTCGTCGCCCGGCTCACCGGGGTGCGGGTCACCGACCCCTCCGACGCCTCCGGGACCAACGCCTACGACCAGGGTGCCGGGACGTGGTCCGCCGAGCTGCTGGAGGCCGCCGGTGTGCCGGCGTCGCTGCTGCCCGAGATCGTGCCCAGCACGACCGTCGTCGGCACGGTCACCCCGGACGCCGCCCGGGCCACCGGGCTGGCCGCCGGCACCCCCGTCGTCATCGGCGGCGGGGACGGCCCGATGGCCGCCCTGGGCGCGGGGATCGTGGACGCCGACTCCGGCGCCTACGCCTACCTGGGCTCCTCCTCCTGGGTGTCGGTGGCGTCGGCGGCCCCGGTGCTGGACCCGCAGATGCGGTCGATGACGTTCAACCACGTCGTCCCCGGCGCCTTCGTGCCCACCGCCACCATGCAGGCCGGTGGGGCGTCGCTGCAGTGGGTCACCGACGTGCTGGCCCCCGGCCAGGCCGACCGGTACGAGCGCCTGCTGGAGGCCGCCGAGGTGGAGGCGGCCACCGACGGGCTGTTCTTCCTGCCGCACCTGCTCGGTGAGCGCTCCCCGTACTGGAACCCGCGGGCCCGCGCCGCCTTCGTCGGCCTGCAGGTCCACCACGGCCGCGGGCACCTGGTCCGGTCGGTCCTGGAGGGCGTCGCCTTCACCCTGCTCTCGGGCCTGCGGGCCTTCACCGACGCCGGGGTGCCCGTCACCGGCGTCGACGCGATCGGCGGTGCGGCCCACGCCGAGCTGCTGCTGCGCGTCTTCGCCGACGTGTGGGGCGTGCCGGTGTCCTCCCGGGACCTCGTCGACGAGGCGACGTCGGTGGGGGCCGCCGTGGTCGGCGGCGTCGGGGTGGGCGTCTTCGCCGACTTCGAGGTCGCCCGCACGATGTCCCGCCGGACGTCGCGGCGGGAGCCCGACCCCGAGCGGTCCTCCCGCTACGCCCAGGCGCACCCGCTGTTCACCGACGCCTACCGCCGGCTGGAACCCTGGTTCGAGCAGGTCGCGCAGCGGTGACCCCCGCCGTCCGCACCGTCCTGGGCGACGTCGACCCCGCCGTCCTGGGCGTGACGGACTACCACGAGCACCTCTTCCAGGTGTCCCCGTTGCTGGCCGGTGACGAGCTGGAGGACGAGGCGCGCTCCGGCGAGGAGGCCGCGACCCTGGTGGCGGCGGGCACCACCGCCATGATCGAGGCCACCCCGAGCGACCTGGGCGCCCGGCCCGACGCCGTCGCCCGGATCAGCGCCGCCTGCGGGCTGCACGTCGTGCACACCACCGGGGCCCACCACTCCGGGCACTACGCCGCCGGGCACCCGCTGCTCGGGCGCACCGTCGACGAGCTCACCGCCCGGTTCACCGCGGACGTCCAGGAGGGCCTGCGACTGCCCGACGGGGCGCTCGCCCGGACGCCGGGCGGGGCGCCGGTGCGGGCAGGGATCGTCAAGGGCGCGGCCCGCTACTGGTCGGTGGACGACTTCGGCCGCCGCGTCCTCACCGCCTGCGCGGGCACCGCCCTGGCGACCGGCGTCGCGGTGATGGTGCACCTGGACCACGGCTCGGCCGCCCACGAGGTGCTCGACCTGCTCGCCGCGGACGGCCTGCCCGCCGACCGGGTGGTGCTGGCCCACGTGGACCGCAACCCCGACCCGGGGCTGCACGCCTCGCTGGCCCAGCGCGGCGCCCACCTGGGCTACGACGGCGCGGCCCGGCACCGGGAGGCACCGGACTCCGTCCTGCTGGCCTGCCTGGAGGCCACCGTCGACGCCGTCGGCGCCGACCGGGTGCTGCTGGGCGGCGACGTCGCCCGGGCCTCCCGGTACCGGGCCTACGGCGGCATGCCGGGCCTGGACTACCTGCCCCGCCGGTTCTCCCCGCGGGTGGCCGCCGCCCTCGGCGACGACGTGCTGCACGCGATCACGGTCACCAACCCGGCCCGGCTGCTGCAGCTGTCCGCCTGAGCACCCGGAACAGCAGTGCACCGGTACCCGTTCTCCGTGGTGTGAGCCTCTCCCTCGTCGTCCTCGGCGACTCCATCGCGTTCGGTACCGGCGCGGCCGTGCCCGCGGACGCGATCGGCCCGCGACTGGTCCGGGCCCTGGCCGAGGACGGCGTGGACGCCGCCCTGCAGGTGGTCGCCGTCCCCGGGGCGACGTCGGCCGGGCTGGCCACCCAGGTCCGGCAGGTCACCCGGGCGCACCTGGCGCTGGTCGTCGTCGGCTCCAACGACCTGACCCGGCTCGTGCCACCGGCCACCGCGGCCCGCCAGCTCGGGGACGCCGTCCGCGACCTGCGGCTGCTGGGCGCCGACGTGCTCGTCGTCCCCGCGCCGGACCTGTCCACCGTGCCCTGGGTGCCGCCCTCGTTCCAGGCGATGGTGTCCACGGCCAGCGGGGAGCTGCGCCGTCAGCAGACCGAGGCGGTGCGGGCCGCCGGGGGAGTGGCCGTGCCCATCGGGGAGGAGCTGGGCCAGCGGTTCCGCGCCCAGCCGGCGCTGTTCTCCGGTGACCGGTTCCACCCGTCGTCCTCGGGCTACGCGCTCATCGCCGAGGCGCTGCTGCCCGTCGTCCGGTCGATCGCCCGCGCCCGCGACGCCGCCTAGCCCTGCGGCTCCCCTTCCTCGGCCTCGTGGGCCTTGAGCTCGCGGGTGGCCATGCCGCCCTCGCCGCCCTCGTCGCGGGGGCCGGCGTGCAGCTGGGTCTCGGCGTCGTCCTTCTCGGGCTCGGTCACCCCGACAGCCTCCCCGCCCCGCGCCGCCGCCGCAGCCGGAACCCGGCCCCGCCAGGTGGCTGAGCCACCCAGCTGGCGGTCCAGCCACCGTCTACCGCGGTCCGTCCCCCAGCTGGGCGGCTCAGCCGCGCAGCGCGAGGACGCCGGCGCCGCGCCAGGTGGCTGAGCCACCCAGCTGGCGGTCCAGCCACCGTCTACCGCGGGCCGTCCCCCAGCTGGGCGGCTCAGCCACTCAGCGCGACGACGGCGCAGACGTGCACGACCACGGCGCAGACGCCTACGACGACGGCGGACCACGACGACGGCGCCGGCCCCCACGGTGGGGGACCGGCGCCGTCGGGGAGCAGAGAGGGCTCAGAGCACGTCGAACTCGTTGAACGCCGCCCCGCCGGACAGGGTCGCGTAGCCCGGGCCGCGGTCGAAGAACGGCTCGTCGCCGGTCCGCTCCGCCCGCATCGAGGCACGCAGCTCGTCGGTGGCGGTCAGGTCGGCGTCGTCCTCGTCGTCGACGACGACGCCGTAGTCCCGGCGGGCGCCCTCGACGCTCACCTTGAGCCAGGCGATGTCCTGGAGGACCTCCTCGACGGGGCGCTCCAGCGGGTCGCCCCAGCCACCGCCACCCGTCGTCCGGACCCGGACGACGGTGCCGGCGGTCAGCGGCTCGGCGTCGGCGAGCGCGTCGACCTCGTGCTCGTCGGGGCCGCCCGGGTCGACGGTGATCTGGAACGGCCGGCCGGCCTTGCCGCCCTTGACGCCCCAGCAGGCCAGGATCGAGCGGTCTGCGATGGACATGAAGTGCGCGTCGCGGAGCACCCGGATGTGCTTCTCGTAGCCGCAGCCGCCCCGGTAGCGGCCGGGGCCGCCGGAGTCCAGCGCGAGGCCGAGGGCCTCGATGCGCAGCGGGAAGCGGCCCTCGGTGAACTCGGTGGGCAGGTTCCGGCTGTCCGGGACGACGTGGATGGTGTCCTCGCCGTCGGCGTAGTAGCGGCCACCCGACCCGCCGCCGAGGACCTCGCGCATGAGGTAGGACTCGCCGTCGGCGTCGGTGCCGTAGACGCCGGTGTAGCGGATGGTCTCCTGGTCGGCGGGCATCCGGCCGCCGGTGGCCTTGGCCAGCACCCCGGCCAGCACGCCCAGCAGGCGCAGGATCACGAAGGTGCGGGCGTTGGTGGGGGCGGGGAACACCGGGGTGAGCAGCGTGCCCTTCTCCGGGAAGCGCATCTCGATCAGTGGGACGACGCCCTCGTTGACGTCGAGCTGGGCCATCCGCTCCGGGGTGGCGGCCAGGTTGCGCAGCACCGGGGCCAGCCACTTCTTGAGGAAGTTGCCGTCGGAGTAGTCGCCGCAGTGGTTGATCGGGCCCTTGGCCTGGGGGCCGGTGCCGGTGAAGTCGATGACCAGCGGGACCTCGGCGGTGGAGTCCATGGTCAGCGTGATCCGCTGACGGTGCAGCATCGGCTCGTCGACGCCGTCGTGCTCGGCGTAGTCCTCCCAGACGTAGGTGCCGTCGGGGATCTGGGACAGGATCTCCTTGCGGTAGACCTCGGTGGAGTTGCTCAGGATCGCGTCGAAGCAGGCCTCGACCGCCTCCACCCCGTACCGGTCGAACAGCTCGCCGAGCCGGCGGGCGCCGGACAGGCAGGCCGAGCACTCGGCGTCGAGGTCGGCGGCCAGCGAGTCGGGCATCCGCGAGTTGCGGGTCATGATCTTGAGCGCGGACTCGTTGGGCACACCGCGGTCCCACAGCTTGATCGGGGGGACCATCAGGCCCTCCTCGAACATCGAGGTGGCGGCCGAGGGCATCGAGCCGGGCACCGCGCCGCCGATGTCGTCGTGGTGGCCGAAGGCCTGCACGAAGGCGACCACCTGGGGGCGGCCGTCGACGTCGGCGAACACGGGCACGGTGACGCACAGGTCGGGCAGGTGGCCGATCCCGCCCTCGGAGAGGTAGACGTCGTTGTGGAAGAAGACGTCACCCACGTTCATGGCGTCGATCGGGTAGTCCCGGACGACCGGCTGAACCAGCGCCGAGTAGGACCGGCCGGTGAGCTTGCGCAGCTGCCGGTCGTGGATCCCGGCGCGGAAGTCGTGCGCGTCGCGGATCATCGGGGAGCGGGAGGTGCGGCCGATCGCCGTCTCGACCTCCATCTCGATGGCGGCCAGGGTGCCCGCGACGATCTCGACGAGGACGGGGTCGGCGGCGGTCTTCGGAGCGGTCACAGCGCGGCCTCCTTGGTGAGCAGCAGGTTGGCGTAGGAGTCGACGGTGGCCACGAAGCCGGGGTGCACCGGGACGGTGGAGCCGAACTCCTCGACGATCGCCGGCCCGACGACGACGTCCCCGGGCTGCAGGTCCGGCCGCCAGTAGGTGGGGGTGTCGACCCACTCGTCGAACCAGACCGGCCGAGAACCGGAGACGGCGTCGGCGACCGACCCCTCGGTGCGGTCCGGCAGGGCGACCAGGTCCGGACGGCGGATCGGGCCGATGCCGCTGACCCGCAGGTTCACCCACTCCACGGCCTGGCGGGGGTCGAGGCTGAAGTCGTAGCCGTAGAGCTGGCGGTGCGCGGCGTGGAAGGCGGTGGCGACGTCGTCGAGGACGGCGGCGTCCGGGGTGCCCTCGGCGACCGGCACCCGCACCTCGAAGGCCTGCCCGACGTAGCGCAGGTCGGCGGTGCGCTGCATGCGCTGCTCGGCGCGGCCGAAGCCCTCGCCGTCCAGGGCGCGGGCGGCCTGGTCCTCCAGGGCGGCGAAGGCGGTGCCCACGGCGTCGGCGTCCAGCGCGGTGTGCCGGGTGACCATGGTCTGCACGTAGTCGTTGCGGACGTCGACGGTGAGCAGCCCGAACGCGCTGACGTTGCCCGGGTTCGGCGGCACCAGGGTGCGGGGCAGGCCGAGCACGTCCATCAGCCGGCAGGCGAGCAGGGAGCCGGAGCCGCCGAACGTGGTGAGGGTGAAGTCCCGGACGTCGAGGCCCTTGGCCACGGTGACCTGGCGCAGCGCGTTGGCCTGGTTCCAGGCCGAGATCTCTAGGATGCCGGTGGCCGCGGCCTCCAGCGTCAGGTCCAGCTTCCCGCCGAGGGTCTCCAGGCCCCCGCGGGCGGCCTCGACCGACAGCGGGATCTCACCCCCGAGCAGGTGCGGGGGGATCCGGCCGAGGACGACGTGGGCGTCGGTGACGGTCGGCTCCGGGCCGCGGCTGGGGTAGCACATCGGGCCCGGGTCGGCGCCGGCCGAGCGGGGGCCGACCTTGAGCGTGCCCTCGGGGGACAGCCAGGCGATGGAGCCGCCGCCGGCGCCGACGGTCACGACGTCGATCATCGGGATCTTGGACGGGTAGTCGCCGACCGTGCCCTCGGTGGTGAGCGCGGGCTCGCCGTCGATGACCACGGTGACGTCGGTGGAGGTGCCGCCGCCGTCGCAGGTCAGGATCCGGTCGAAGCCGGCGGTCTGGGCGATGAGCGCGGCGCCCAGGGCGCCGGCCGCCGGGCCGGACAGCATGGTGGTGATCGGCTGGTGCACGACCTCCTCGGCGCTGAGCACGCCGCCGTTGCTCTTCATCACGTAGAACGGCACGCCGGGGGCCAGGGTGTCCAGCCGGTGCCGGATGTTGGTGACGTAGGCGGCGACCTTGGGCTTCACCGCGGCGTCGACGAGCGTGGTCACCGAGCGCTCGTACTCGCGGTACTCGCGCAGCACGCCGGAGCTGATCGACACGACGCACTCGGGGTGTTCCACGTGGAGCACGTCGAGCATGGCGCGCTCGTGGGCGTCGTTGGCGTAGGCGTGCAGGAAGCAGACGCCCACGGTGGTGATGCCCGCGTCGGCGAAGAACCGGGCGGCCGCGACGGCCTGCTCGCGGTCGAAGGGCCGCACCTCGGCACCGGTGTGGTCCAGCCGGCCGCCGACGGTCTTCACCAGGTCGGCGGGCACGATGCGCGGCGGCTTGACCCAGAAGTAGGAGTTGCCGTAGCCGTCGGGCACGGACTGTCGGGCGATCTCCAGCACCGACGCGTAGCCCTCGGTGGTGATGAAGCCGATCCGGTCCAGCTTGCCCTCGAGCAGCTGGTTGGTGGCCACCGTCGTCCCGTGGCTGACCGCGGTGACGGCGCTGCCGTCCAGGCCCAGCATCCCCAGCACCTTCTCGACGCCGGCCAGGAAGCCGTCGGCGGGGTCACCCGGGGTGGAGGGCGTCTTGGTCGTCGTGGTGGCGCCGGTCTCCTCGTCCACCGCGACCACGTCGGTGAAGGTGCCGCCGGTGTCGATGCCGATGCGTACGCGCCTGCTCGTCATGGGATTTACCTTAGTGCTGAGACATCTATAGCGGAAGGGTCCGGGCGGCCCCACCCTGTCAGGGTGTCGGTGTGACGCTCACCCTCGCCGACCTGTGCAACGACGCCGCGCTGCTGTCCTTCGAGACGCAGCTGCACCTGGCCGAGGTGGTCGGCGACCGGCGCTGGGACGTCGACCTCGCCACCGGCCGCTTCGTCTTCGGCGGCGGCACCGGCGAGCACGTCGGCGAGCTCGTCTGCACCCGGGTGCACCTGCTCGGGTCCGCGGCGCCCGGTCCGCGGTCCTGGCTGTGGTCCTGGGCCACCTCCCAGGGCTGGTCGGACGACGTCACCGACCTGGCGCGCTGGCTGCGTGGGTTCGGCGAGCAGCAGGGCGTCCGCGAGCTCGCCGAGCCCGAGGTCGCCTTCGCCGACGTCCCCGGGGACGACGACCCACTGGTCGTCGGTGCGGTGCTGATGGACGCCGCCAAGGCCGCGGCGGGCCGGTGGGTCGGGTACAGCGGCCCCGTCGGCGGCGGCACCCGGGCGGCGTTCCTGCTGGAGCACCCCTCCTTCGTGCTGCCGGCACCCGAGGGCGTGCGGGTGGTCCGGGTGCTCAGTGAGGGCCTGATGGGCGCGCCGCTGCTGACCGACCACCGGCGCGCCGTTGCCGCGTACGCCACTGCGCGCCCGCTCGCCTGGAGGTGGGCCCCGGACGGCGCGGCGGTGGAGCTGTCCTGCCCCGGTGCGGCCATCACCATGCGCTTCGACGAGCTGGGTCGCATCGGGGGCATCGCCAGCACGTTGGGCTGAACCCGTGTCGTGGGGTTGCAGGTACCGACGCCGTCCGTCATGCTGTTACCCGTGACCGACGGTCACACGCACTCTTCCCCGACAGCGGAGGAACGCCAGCCATGACCAGCACCCTGCCGAACCCGAACACCGACCAGCTCGGCGCCGTCTTCAGCGCCGACGTGCGGGACGGCGAGGAGGTCTCGCGCCGGCTGCTGGACTCGGCCGCCCAGCTGTCCTACGACCCCACCACCGAGGTCGACTGGGACGCCGAGCTGGACCCGGCCCACCACGGGTTGAACCCGCAGTGGAGCACCCTCTACGGCACCGCGCTGTGGGAGGAGATGACCGAGCAGCAGCGCGTCACGCTGACCCGGCACGAGGTCGCCTCGATCATGAGCACCGGCATCTGGTTCGAGATGATCCTGCAGCAGATGCTGCTGCGGGAGCACTACGCCGCCGACACCTCGCGGGCGGACTTCCAGTTCGCCCTCACCGAGATCGCCGACGAGTGCCGGCACTCGATCATGTTCGCCCGGGCCTGCTCGAGGATGGGCATCACCGGCTACAAGCCCAAGCGCAGCGGCATCGAGCTGGGCCGGTTCTTCAAGACCACCGCGAACGCCGAGACCGCGTTCGGTGGCGCGCTCGTCGCCGAGGAGGTCCTCGACGTCATGCAGCGCGACTGGATGCGCGGTGAGGACGTGCTGCCGATGATCCGCACCACCAGCCGGATCCACGTGGTCGAGGAGTCCCGCCACATGACCTTCGCCCGGCAGGAGATGCGGGAGTCCCTCGCCGGCGTCAACCCGGTCCGCCGCCGCATCTCCGCGTTGGTCATCGCCATCGTCACCCAGGTCGTCGTCACCAACCTGGTGCACCGCGACGTGTACGCCGCCGCCGGCCTGGACACCGACCGCGCCGTCCGCGAGGCAGCCGGCAACAAGCACCACCAGGCCATGATGCGCACCAGCAGCCGGCACCTCATGACGTTCCTGGGCGAGTGTGGTCTCCTCACCGCCCCCGCGGTGCGGATCTACCGCTCGCTGCACATGCTCTGAGCCCAGGCGTCCCGTCATGGCCTTCGCCATCACCCAGAACTGCTGCAGCGACGCCTCGTGCGTCTCGGTGTGCCCGGTCAACTGCATCCACCCCACGCCCGACGAGCCCGGCTTCGGCACCACCGAGCTGCTGCACGTCGACCCGGCTACCTGCATCGACTGCGGGGCCTGCGCCGACGCCTGCCCGGTCGACGCGATCGCCCCGGTCTGGCTGCTGCGCCCGGACCAGCTGGTCTTCGCCCAGGTCAACGCCGAGTACTTCACCCGCCCCGACGCCCCGGCCAGCCCCGTCTGGGACCCGCCACGGTTCCCCGGAGTCGACCTGGCCGCCATCGGCCGGCTCGACGTCGCCGTCGTCGGCACCGGCCCGGCCGCGGTCTACGCCACCCAGGCCGTGCTGCGCGCCACCGACGCCCGGGTCACCCTGATCGACCGCCTGACCACCACCGGCGGGCTGGCCCGCTACGGCGTCGCCCCCGACCACCCCGGCACCCGCCGCGTCCTGGAGAGCACCGCCGCGGTGCTCCGGCACCCCCGGGTCACGCTGCGCGCCGGGGTCGAGGTGGGCCGCGACGTGACCCCCGCCCAGCTGGCCGCCGAGTTCGACGCCGTCCTCTACGCCACCGGTGCCGCCGGCGACCGCTCGCTCGGCGTCCCCGGCGAGGACCTGCCCGGCAGCGTCGCCGCCCGGTCGGTCGTGCACTGGTACACCGGCCACCCCGAGGCCGCGCCCGTCGACCTCGCGCAGGTGGAGCGGGTCGTCGTCGTCGGCACCGGGAACGTGGCGCTCGACGTCGCCCGGATGCTCACCGGGGACCCCGGCCGGCTCGCCGGCACGGACACGGCAGCCGCTGCGGTCGCGGCGCTGCGGGCCAGTGCGGTCCGCGAGGTCGTGCTCGTCGCCCGCCGCAGCGCCGCCGACGCCGCCTGCAGCCGATCCGAGCTGCGCGCACTGACCCACCTGTCCGGGGTGCAGGTCCAGCTGGCCGGCGAGCCGCCGGTCGGCGCCGAACCCGGCACCCTGGGCGCGCTCTTCGCCGACCTGGACCGCTACGCGGGCGACCTCGCCGCCGCGCCCGCCCCCGGGCGTCGCATCGTGTTCGCCTTCGACCGCACGCCCGAGGCGGTGGTCGGTGACGGCCGGGTCGCCGGCTTGCGGGTCCGTGACGTCGACGGCGACACCACGACGGTGACCGCCGACCTCGTCGTCCGGGCGATCGGGCACGTCGGGGTGGAGCTGCCCGGCCTGCCGCACGACCCGGCGACGGGCCGGGTGCCCAACGACGCCGGCCGGGTCACCGGCGCCGACGGCCGGCCGGTGCCGGGCACCTACGTCGTCGGCTGGGCCAAGCGCGGCCCCTCGGGCGGCATCGGCGCCAACCGCTCGGACGCCGAGGAGACCGTGCAGGCCCTGCTGGCCGACGCCGCCGCCGGCCTCGTCGGCCGCCCCCGACCCCGCCGCTGAGCCCCCCTGCACGGTCCTGCGGTCTGGGGCCGGGGCGTCAGCCCTGGGCGAGGTCGGCCACGTGCTGCCACTGCTCCCAGTTCGCCAGCCGGGACTCGTAGTCGGCCTTGGCGATCTGGATCGGCAGGCTGCCGAAGAACACCCGCAGCGGCGGCTCCTCGGCGTCCACGACGGCCAGCACGGCGGCGGCGGAGGCCTGCGGGTCGCCCGGCGCGCTCATCCGCGACGCCCGCTGCTCGGCCGCCTTCGCCCGGAACGCGTCGTAGGCCGGGTTCGCCTGCGCGTGCTTGGCCGACGCGCCGCCCCAGTCGGTGGAGAACCCGCCCGGCTCGATGATCGTGACCTTCACGCCGAAGTCGGCGACCTCCGCGGCCAGCGCCTGGCTCATGCCCTCCAACGCCCACTTGCTCGCGTTGTAGATGCCGATGTTGGGGAACGCGGAGACCCCGCCGATGCTCGAGACCTGCAGCACGTGGCCCGAGCCCTGCTCGCGCAGGAAGGGCAGTGCGGCCTGGGTGACCCACAGCGCGCCGAACACGTTGGTCTCGAACTGGGCGCGGGCCTCGGCCTCGGAGATCTCCTCGATCATCCCGAACTGGCCGTAGCCGGCGTTGTTGACCACCACGTCCAGGCGGCCGAAGTGGGCGTGCGCCCGCTCGACGGCGGCGAACACGGCGGCCCGGTCGTCCACGTCGAGCTGCACGGGCAGCAGGCGGTCGCCGTACTGCGCGGCGAGATCCTCGAGTGAGGCGGTGTCCCGGGCGGTGGCGGCGACGGAGTCCCCGCGCTCGAGGGCGGCGGCGGTCCACTCGCGGCCGAAACCGCGGGAGGCGCCGGTGATGAACCAGGTCTTCGGCATGTCCGGTGCAGCGCCTCAGGCCGGCGTGATGTTCCGCAGCGGGAGCAGTGTCTGCCGGGCACGTTCGGCGAGCAGGAACGTCCGCGGCCGCCCGGACGGCGTCACCGGCACGTCGTCGGCGTCGATGGCGAGCACGTGCCGGGGCACCGCGTGGCGGGGCAGGTGCTCCGCGCACCAGGCGACCGTCGACGTGACGAGTGGACACCGGTGACCGGGCCGACGTCACGCGCCGTGCGTGGTACGGCCGGCACGGGCCCCGGACGCGACGGACGCCCCCTCCCGGTGTGGAGGGGGCGTCCGTCAGGTGCGGGTCAGCGCTGCTGCTGGCCCTCGTCCGGGTCGACCCGGGGCAGCTGCTGGGTGCCCGGGTCGTCGTCCCGGTAGGTCGGGACCGGCGGCTGCTCGTAGGCCTGCTGCGGGTCCGGGACGGGGATGGCCTCGGTGGAGTAGGCCTGCGGCTGGCCGTACTGCTGCTGGTCGCCGTAGGACTGGCCGTACTGCTGCTGCCCGCCGTAGGACTGGTCCCCGTAGGACTGCTGGCCGTACTGCTGGCCGTACGCCTGGGCCTGCTGGGCCTGCTGACCCTGGCTGCCGTACTGCTGCTGGCTGTCGTAGGACTGCTCGCCGTAGGACTGCTCGCCGTACTGCTGGGCAGGTGCCCACTCACCCGGCTGGCCGCCCTGCGGGCCGGCGTCCGGGGTGGCCGTGTGGCCCTGCTGCTGGGCCGGGGCCCAGCCGCCCTGGTCCCGCGACTGGTCCTGCGGCCGGTCCTGCGACGAGGTGACCGGCGCCTGCTGGCCGCCGAACGCGGTCGCGCCACCGGACTGCTGCTCCGCGGAGGACTGCGGGCGGTACTGCTGGGCCTGCTCGCGGACGGCCTGGCCGGCCGGGCGGGCGTTCTGTGCGGCGCTGCGCATGGCCGGCGCCTCGGACTCGACCTTGCTCAACGCGTTCTCCCAGCGCTGGCGCATCGGGACGATGCCACCACCACCCACGGCCACGACGACGACGCCCACCAGGGCGGCGAGGGTGGCGTAGAGGACGGCGTTGACGACGTTCTGGGCGATCTCCAGCTGGTCGAGCGCGGCGATGACGCCCAGCGCCAGGACCACGGTGGAGGCGACGTTGGCCAGCAGCCGGCCGTAGGACAGCGAGCCCAGGCTGTTCTGGACCAGCAGCTTGACCCCGGCGGCGATGGCCGCGGCGATCACCAGGATGAGGATCGCGACGAAGACCTTGGGCAGGTAGCCGATGATCGCCGAGAGGTAGTCGCTGATCGGGTTCTGGCCGAAGACACCGAACGCCGTCGACAGCACGAAGAGCATGACTGCGTAGAACACGATCTTCGCCAGGATTTGCGAGGCGTCGTACTGCGAGTTCGCCAGGGCCTTCTTGATCCCACCGCGCTCGACGGCCCGGTCGAAGCCGACCTTCTCGAGGACCTTGACCAGCAGCTTCTCCAGCGCCTTGGCGATGAAGTAGCCGATCGCCAGGATGATGAGGAAGAGCAGGAGCTTGGGGAGGAACGCGACGACGTTGTCGAGTGCGTTCCGGAACGAGTCGCCCATGGGCGGGTGCCTCCGTCGGTGCGGGCGCCGTGGTTGGCGTCGAGGTGATCACTGCCCGGTGATCGACTCCGGCAACCCCGTGACGCCCAGCTGATCCGGTCCCGTTCCGGTCGGAGGCCGTGCGGGACGGGTCAGCGGGGGCGGCCGATGCCCAGCCCGTGGAGCGTGGCCGGCACCGCGCCGGGGGGCAGCTGCCACACCGACCACGGGTGGACCAGGTCGCCGGTCCCCGGGCAGACGGCGAGCCGGCTCACGACGTCGGCAGCTCCCCGAGGCCCCAGCTCCCCGAGGTCCCAGCTCCCCGAGGCCCCAGCTGACCGCGTCCAGCTCACCGCGGGTGCGGGACGCCCAGGTCAGCCGCGCCCGGTCGTCGAACGCGCGCAGGTCCAGCCGGCCGGCCTCGACGGCCCGCCGCAGCCAGCTCTCCCCGAGCGCCCGGTCGGCGTCGGACGCCCGCAGCTCCGACGTCGGCAGCACCTCGCCCGTGCCCCGGGATGCTGGCAGGGACGGGCATCGCTGTCAGCAGTCCCGGGGCGCAGGATCAGGGCCGGCGGCCCAGCAGGTAGCCGATGACGACCCCGAGCAGGGTCAGCACGCCGCCGCCGACGGCGGCCAGCGCCAGCTCGGCCGGGGCCGTGCCGGTGGAGCTGCCGGTGGAGCTGCCGGTGGCCATCGGTGCTGACCGGGCGGGGCCCTGGTGTCCGCCTGCGGGCGCAGGCGAGCCGGTGACCGCCGCGGTGTCGCTGACCGCCGCGGCCGACGGGGTGACGTTCGCGTTCGCCGGGGCCTGCACGGCCGGGGCCGTGCCGGTCAGCTCGGCGTCGATCGCGGAGAAGAACTGTCCGGCCAGCCGCTTGGCGACCCCGGTGATCATCCGCTGGCCCACGCCGGCCACCGCGCCGCCGACGACGGCGTCCGCGTCGTAGCGCAGCCGGGTGCCGCCGTCGACGGCCTCCAGGGTGATCGGCACGGTCGCGCGCACCGAACCGGGACCGCCCGAGCCCGAGGCGTGCATGACGTAGCGGGTCGGCTCGTCCTTGTCGGTCAGCTTGACCTCACCGGCGTACACGCCCCGGATCGCGCCGACGCCGACCGAGACGGTCATCGCGTACTCGTCCTCGCCGGTGCGCTCCAGGCCCTGGCAGCCGGGGATGGTGCGGGCGAGCACGGCCGGGTCGGTGATCGCGGCCCAGACGGCGGCCGGGGGAGCGGACAGGGTGGCGGTGCCGTCGAGCTTCACGCGGGGACTCCAGTGGTTGCGGCGGGGACGCGCTCGGCGTCGGGGGAGCGGACCAGGTCGTAGAGCTCGGTGGGCGAGATCGGCATGGCCGCGATCCGCCGGCCGACGGCGTCCTCGATGGCCGAGGCGATGCACGCCGTCCCGGGGATGACGCCGGCCTCGCCGGCGCCCTTGAGGCCCAGCGGGTTCAGCGGGGACGGGGTCTCCTGGTGGTCGATGACCACGTCGGGGACCTCGCTGGCGTAGGGCATCAGGAAGTCCATGAAGGAGGCGTTCTGCAGCTGCCCGTCGGCGTCGTAGGCCATCCGCTCGTAGAGCGCACCGCCCACGCCCTGGGCGACCCCGCCGTGGACCTGGCCCTCCACGATCATCGGGTTCACGATGTTGCCGCAGTCGTGGACCACGGCGTAGTCGACGACCTCGATCTCCCAGGTGGTCGGGTCGATCTCCACCACCGCGGCGTGTGCCCCGGAGGCGAAGGTGGACCGGATCGGGGAGTAGTAGTCCACGTGCTCCAGGCCCGGGGCGTCGCCGACGGCGACCGGGGGCTTGGAGTCGTCGCCGGGCCCGGCGAACTGGGTGGCCTGCCGGGCGGCCTCGTCGAAGGCGTAGCGCAGCGGGTTGGACAGCACGGCCACGGTGCGCAGCGGGATCGCCGTCCCCGGGGTGCCCTTGACCTGGACGACGCCCTCGTCGATCTCCAGGTCGTCGACGTCGGCCTCCAGCACCTCGGCGGCGATCCGCAGCGCCTTGGCGCGGACGCCGCGGGCGGCCAGCGCGATGGCGTTGCCGCTCATCACCGCGGCGCGGGAGGCGAACGTGCCCACGGCGTAGCCGAAGCGCCGGGTGTCCCCGGTGGTGACCTCGACGTCCTCGATGGGGACCCCGAGCTCGTGCGCCACGATCTGGGCGAACGCGGTCTCGTGGCCCTGGCCCTGCGAGGTGAGCCCGGTGGAGACCAGCACCTTGCCGCTGCCGAGGACCTGCACGTGCCCGCCCTCGTAGGGGCCGGGGCCGGTGCCCTCGACGTACATGGCCATGCCGATGCCCAGCTGCTTGCCGCGGCTGGCGGCCTCGGCCCGGCGCTCCTCTGCCCGGTCCCACCCGACGAGCGCGATGAGCTTGTCGAGCAGGCCCTCGTAGTCGCCGGAGTCGTAGATGACCGGCCGGCCGTCCTGGAACGTCAGGTGGTGGTCGTAGGGGAACTCGTCCTTGCCGATCAGGTTGCGGCGGCGGACCTCGGCCCGGTCCAGCCCGAGGTCCTGGGCGATCCGGTCCATGGTGCGTTCCATCGCGTAGCAGCCCTGCGGGCGCCCGGCGCCGCGGTAGGGCGTGACGATGACGGTGTTGGTGTAGACGCTGTCGATGCGCACCCGGTAGACGGGGATCGCGTACGGGCCGACCAGCTGGGTCGCCGTCACGATCGGCACGATGATCCCGTAGGGCGTGTAGGCGCCGTTGTCGTGCCAGCCGCGGACGTCGAGGGCGGTCACCCGGCCCCCGTCGTCGTAGCCGACGGTGATCTCCTGGCGCTGCTGCCGCTCGTGGGCGGAGGAGATGAAGTGCTCGCGGCGGTCCTCGGCCCAGTGCACCGGCTGGCCCAGGGCGATGGCGGCCATCGGCACCAGCAGCTCCTCGGGCCACGGGTGCACGATCTTCACGCCGAACCCGCCGCCGACGTCGGGGGCGACGACCTCGACCTTCTCCAGCGAGAGCTGCAGCTTGGCCGCGATCGCGGCGCGCACCGAGGTGGAGGCCTGGGTGGAGGTGTGCACCCGCAGCGAGGAGTCGTCGCGGTTCCACACCGCGTGCACGCCCTTGCCCTCCATCGGCATGCAGGCGCTGCGCTCGATGTACTGGGTGAAGCTCAGCGTGTGCGTCGAGGCGGCCAGGGCGGCCTCGACGTCGCCGGTCTCCTGGTGGTGCCGGGCGGCGACGTTGTCGGGCACGTCCTCGTGGACGGCGTGCACGGCCTCGCGTGCGGCGTCCACGCCCACGACGACCGGGAGCTCCTCGTAGGTGACCGCGATCCGGTCGCAGACGTCCTCGGCGACGTACCGGTCGGTGGCCACCACCATCACCACGGCCTCGCCCACGTGCTGGACGACGTCGCGGGCCAGCGGGAAGCCGGTGCGGGGCGAGGTCAGCTGGGGGTGCGGGATGAGCACGGGGAGCGGCTCGGCCATGGGGCCGACGAGGTCCTCGTAGGTGTAGATCGCGACGACGCCGTCGACGTCGAGGGCGGCGTCGACGTCGATGCCGGTGATCCGGGCGTGGGCGTAGGGGCTGCGGACGAAGGCCGCCGCGAGCGCGCCGTGCCCGATGTCGTCGGTGTACCGGCCGCGGCCGGTGATCAGCCGCAGGTCCTCGCGTCGGCGGACCGGCTCGCCCATGAGCTTGGTCGTCACGCGCCGGCCCCGTCCTTCATCAGGCCCGCGGCGTGCCGGCAGGCCTTCTTGATGTTGGCGTAGCCGGTGCACCGGCAGAGGTTGCCGCCGACGATCTCGTCGACCTCGTCCTCGGTGATGTCGGTGGTCCGGTCCCGCGCCTCGAGGCCTGCGGCCATGGTCATCAGGAAGCCGGGGGTGCAGAACCCGCACTGCAGGGCGTGGCACTCGCGGAAGGCCTCCTGCACCGGGTGCAGGACCTCACCGCCCCGACCGTCGTCGCGGGCCAGGCCCTCGACGGTGGTGACCGCCTTGCCGTCGACCTGGACGGCGAGCACGAGGCAGGACCGGACGGGCGTGCCGTCGACGAGCACGGTGCAGGCACCGCACACCCCGTGCTCGCAGCCCACGTGGGTGCCGGTGAGCTGGAGGTCGTGCCGCAGCGCGTCGGACAGCAGTCGACGGACGGGCACGGTGGTTTCACGTGACACACCGTTGACGGTCACGGAGATGGTGCGCTCGGTGGAGACGCTCATCGGTTCTGTGCCTCCTGTGCGGCGCGGGCGAGGGTGCGTTCGGTGAGCACGCCGACGAGCAGCCGGCGGTAGTCGGCGCTGGCGTGCAGGTCGCCGTCGGGGTCCACGAGGGTGCGGGCCAGGTCGCCGGCGGCGGACCAGTCGGCCTCGTCGACGGTCCGGCCGGAGACGGCCTCGGTGAGGTCGTGCACCTCGGGCACCAGCCCGACGGAGATGTAGGAGGCCCGGGCGGAGACGACCCTCGAGGACTCGTCGAGGGTGACGGTCACGCCGGCGCCGCAGACTGCGTAGTCGCCCTTGCGGCGGGAGACCTCCTCGAAGGCGGTCCCGGTGCGGGCCGGCAGGGCGGGGAAGAAGGCCTCGGTGACGACGGCGGGGCCGTGCACGGAGGTCTCCAGGGGGCCGACGAAGAAGTCGGCCCAGTCGACGGCGGAGCTGCCCTCCGGCGTCGCGACGGTGACGGAGCCACCGGTCAGCGCGAGCACGGAGGTCATCTCGCCGGAGGGGTCGGCGTGGGCGATCGAGCCGACGGTCGTGCCGCGGTTGCGGATCGCGGGGTGGGCCACGTTGGCGGTGGCCCGGGCCAGCAGTGGCTGGACGGCCGCAGCGCCGGCGTGGTGCAGCAGCGTCGCGTGCCGCACCAGGGCCCCGACCCGGACGCCGTCGTCGCTCACGGCGACGACGTCCAGGTCGGGCACCCGGTTGATGTCCACGAGCGTGGTCGGGGAGGCCAACCGCATGGACAACAGGGGGAGCAGCGACTGCCCTCCGGCCATCACCTTGGCGCCCTCACCCTCGCTCTGGAGGACGGTGAGCGCCTCGCTCAGCGAGGTGGGGTCGGCGTAGCCGAAGGGTGCCGGTTTCACTTGTCGCGCATCTCCCTGTCCATGGTGCGGGTGGTGTTCGTCCGCTCGTCCAGCGAGGACGGGTCAGCACCGCCGTCGGCGGTGTGCGAGCCGGTGGCCCCCAGGGCCGGGCCGGTGCCGTGCCGGAAGCCGTCCTCGGCCAGCAGGGACTCCTTCATCTCCCGCGGCGCCAGTGCCCGGGCGACGTGCCAGCCGCCGACGGCGACGATCGTGCCCAGGGCGATGCCCGACAGGGAGAAGTCGTCGGTGATCTGGAGGTTGACGTTGCCGATGCCGATGATGATCCCGGCCGCGAGCGGGACCAGGTTGATCGGGTTGGCGAAGTCGACCCGGTTCTCCTTCCAGATCTTGGCGCCCAGCAGGCCGATCATCCCGTAGAGGACGACGGTGATGCCGCCGAGCACGGCGCCCGGCGTCGCGTTGACCACGGCACCGAACTTGGGCACCAGGCCGAGCACGATCGCCACGATCGCGGCCACGTAGTAGGCGGCCGTGGAGTAGACCCGGGTGGCGGCCATGACACCGATGTTCTCGGCGTAGGTGGTGGTGGGGGACCCGCCGACCGAGCTGGCCAGGACCGTGCCGACGCCGTCGGCGAAGACGGCGCGGCCCAGCACCGGGTCCAGGTTGCGCTTGGTCATCTCACCGACGGCCTTGACGTGCCCGGCGTTCTCCGCGACCAGCGCGATGACGGCGGGCAGCACCAGCAGCGAGAAGTTCACCGAGAAGCTGGGGGCGGTGAAGGTGGGCAGCCCGAACCAGTCGGCGGCCGCGACGCCGTCGAGGTTGACGCGGTCGTGTGTGGTGATGGCGCCGGCCCCGGCGTCGAAGGAGGTGATCTGGCCGGCGGTGGCGTCCAGCAGCAGCGACAGCAGGTAGCCGAAGACCAGGCCCAACAGGATGGAGATGCGCGACCAGAACCCGCGCAGCGCCAGCGACACGACGATGACGAAGGCCATGGTGGCGAAGGCGACCCACTGGTCCTGCGGCCAGTAGGTGCCGGCGGCGACCGGGGCCAGGTTGAAGCCGATCAGCAGCACGACGGCGCCGGTGACGGCCGGGGGGAGCACCTTGTTGACCACGACGGGGCCGGCGGTCTGGATGACCAGGCCGACGATCGCCAGCACGATGCCCGAGACCAGGATGGCGCCCACGACGTCGCCGGAGTCACCGCCACCGGCGCGGACCGCCGCGACGCCGCCGACGAAGGCGGCGGAGGTGCCCAGGTAGGAGGGCACCTTCCCCTGCACGATCAGCAGGAAGACGATCGTCGCGATCCCGCTCATCATGATCGCGAGGTTGGCGTCCAGGCCCATGATCAGCGGGAAGACGAAGGTCGCACCGAACATGGCGACGACGTGCTGGGCGCCGATCCCGACGGTCAGCGGCCAGGACAGCCGCTCCTCGGGGGCCACCGCCTGGCCGGGCGGCGGGGTCTTCCCGTCGCCGTACAGCTTCCACCCGAACGCCATGGTTCCTCCTGCTCGTGACGGCAACTCGCCGCAGCCCGCGGGCTCGATCCCACCGGGAGCGGTCACTGTGACACCGACCACCGACATCACGGAAGTACCTCAGCGCTAAATGTTCATGCCGGGATCATTGCACCCACATTTCTCTCACCGCTGAGAGACTTCCGCCTGTAGCGTCCCGCTCGTGAGCGCTCCCCCCGCCGTCGACGGCGACGCCCAGGTGACCACGCACGTCTCCCTCCGCAGCGGCGTCTACGCCGACTCGGTCAAGCTGATGCAGGTCTCGCAGGCCATCGGCGCGCGCCCCGGCGTCACCGCCGTGCTGGTCGCGATGGCCACCCCGCTGAACCTCGAGCTGGCGGCCGGCATGGGCCTCTCGCCCGACGGTCCGGCCACCCCGGACCAGCTGCTGATCGCCCTGCGCACCACCGACGACGCCGAGCGCGACGCCGCCGTCGCCGCGGTCGAGGCCGCACTGGCCGCTCGCGAGGAGCGCGGCTCCGCGCAGGCCGTGCCCTCGCGCACGATCGGCTTCGCGCTGGCCGAGGCGCCGCAGGAGTCGGTGCTGGCCATCGTCAGCGTGCCCGGGCAGTACGCCGTCGCCGAGGCGATGGACGCCGTCGCCGCCGGCCGCAGCGTGCTGGTCTTCAGCGACGGCGTCCCGGTCGAGCACGAGGTCGCCCTCAAGCGCGCCGCGCACGACGCCGGGGTGCTCGTCATGGGCCCCGACTGCGGGACGGCGATCGTCTCCGGCGTCGCGCTGGGCTTCGCCAACGTCGTCCGGCCCGGGCCGGTGGGCCTGGTGGCGGCCTCGGGCACCGGTGCGCAGCAGGTCAGCTGCCTGCTGGACACCGCCGGGGTGGGCGTCTCCCACGTCCTCGGCGTCGGCGGCCGCGACCTGTCCACCGCCGTCGGCGGGCTGGCCACGCTGGACGCGCTGCAGATGCTCGAGGAGGACCCCGCGACCGAGCGGGTGCTGCTGGTGTCCAAGCCGCCGGCCCCCGAGGTCGCCGAGCGGGTCGCCGCCACGTCCGCCGCCCTCACCACCCCGGTCTCCAGCGCGGCCCTGTCGGCCGACAGCCCGGACCTGACCGCCGCGGTCGAGGCGCTGCTGCGCGAGATGGGCGTCGCCGTCCCGACCTGGCCGACGCGGCCGGGTGCGGACCGGTCCGTCCCGGCCGGCGCCGTGCTCAAGGGCTTCTACTCCGGCGGCACGCTCGCCGACGAGGCCATGCTGGTGGCCGCGCCCGTGCTGGGCGACGTCCGCTCCAACACCCCGCTGCGCCCCGAGCTGGACCTGGGCGCCGACTTCGCCGCCCGCGGGCACGTCGTCGTCGACTTCGGGGACGACGCCCTCACCGTCGGCCGCGCCCACCCGATGATCGACCCCACGCTGCGGCTGGAGGCGATCTCGGCCCTGGCCACCTCCGGGGAACCGGCCGTGCTGCTCCTCGACGTCGTGCTGGGCCACGGCGCCGACCCCGACCCGGCCGGCGCCCTCGCCCCGGCGATCGGCGCGCTCGAGCTGCCCGTCGTCGTCGCCCTGGTCGGCACCGAGGGCGACCCGCAGGGCTGGTCGGCGCAGGCCGACGCCCTGGCTGCCGCCGGTGCCGCCGTCTTCGCCTCCAACTCCGCTGCCACCCGGCACGCACTCGACCTGATCGGGGCCTCGAAGTGACCAGCCTGCTCACCGGCCCGCCCGCCGTCGTCGCCGCGGGCGTCGACGTCTTCTCCGACGCGCTGCGTGTGCAGGGCGTCGACGTCACCGACGTCGACTGGCGTCCTCCGACGATCGGCTCGGCCGACGACCTGACCCAGCTGGCCCTGGACCCCCGCCGGGCCGCGGCCAACCGGACCGCCGTCGAACGGGTGCTGGCCGCCGGCTCCGTGCTCACCGACGTGCTCCCCGCGCACGAGGTGATCGGCCTGACCGGCCGCACGCTGCTGCACTCCGGCCCGCCGCTGACCTGGGAGACGGCCTCCGGCCCGATGCGCGGGGCCCTGATGGGCGCCTGCCTGTTCGAGGGCTGGGCGGAGACGGCCGAGGAGGCCGAGCAGCTGCTCGCCTCGGGCGGGGTCGAGCTGGACCCGTGCCACCACCACCGCACCGTGGGGCCGATGGCCGGGGTGACCAGCCCGTCGATGTGGATGTGGTGCCTCACCGACCCCGCCGACGGCCGGCAGGCCTTCTCCAACCTCAACGAGGGCCTGGGCAAGGTGCTGCGGATGGGCGCCTACGGGCCGGAGGTGGTCGAGCGGCTGCACTGGATGACCCGCACGCTGGGCCCGGTGCTGCAGGCCGCCGTCCGCAGTCGGTCGGAGGACCCGCTGGACGTCAAGGCCGTGCTGGCCCAGATGCTGCAGATGGGCGACGAGGGGCACAACCGCAACCGGGCCGGCTCGCTGATGACCCTGCGCGACCTGTCCCCGGCGATCGTCGAGGTGGACGCGCCCTCGGGGGACATCGCCGCGGTGCTGCGGTTCATCGGCGGCAACGAGCACTTCTTCCTCAACCTGGGCATGCCCACGGCCAAGCTGGCGATGGACGCCGCCCGCGACGTCCCCGGCTCGACGCTGGTCACCGTGCTGGCCCGCAACGGCACCGAGTTCGGGGTGCAGACCGCCGGCACCGGCGACCGCTGGTTCACCGGCCCCGCCCAGACGCCGGTGGGCCTGTTCCTGGGCGACTACGGCCCGGACGACGCCAACCCCGACATCGGCGACTCCGCGATCATGGAGACCTACGGCATCGGCGGTTTCGCGATGGCCGCGGCGCCGGCGATCGTCCGGTTCGTCGGCGGCACCGTGCCCGACGCGCTGGCCACCACGGAGCGGATGTACCAGATCACCATGACCGAGAACCCGGCCATGCAGATCCCGGTGCTGGGCTTCCGCGGCTCCCCGACCGGCATCGACGTGCTCAGCGTGGCCCGCACCGGCTGGCTGCCGCAGATCAACACCGGCATGGCCGGCCGGGTCGCCGGCACCGGCCAGGTCGGCGCCGGCCTGGTGCAGCCGCCGGTCGAGTGCTTCCAGGGCGCGGTCGCGGCGCTCGCCGAGGAGTCCCGCACCGCCCTCGCCTGACGCCCCCGCCCGACGCTCCGGCATGGGATCCCTCGCATACGGCGGAACCGCGCGGCCGTATGCGAGGGATCCCATGCCACGGCGGCTCAGCGGATGAGCGTGCCCAGGTCCACCGGCAGCTGGATCCCGGTCACGTGCCGGGCCTCGTCGCTGGCCAGGAAGGCCACCGCGTTCGCGATGTCCTCGGGCTGGGAGACCTGGTCGGGCAGGGCCTGCATGAAGATCGGCGCCAGGGTCTGGGCGTTGGCGGCGATCAGCGGGCCCAGGTCGTCCACGGTCATGCCGGTGGCGACGCCGTGCGGGTGCACCGTGTTGACCCGGATGGAGTGCTGCGCCAGCTCGTTGGCCAGCGACTTCGCGTACCCGACGACGCCGTGCTTGGTGGCGGCGTAGGCGGACAGGAACGGCAGCCCGCGCAGGCCCGCCACCGAGCTGGTGATCACGATCGACCCGCCGGTGCCCTGGGCGAGCAGGGTGGGGATGGTGGCCTTGGCGGTGTGGAAGACCCCGGTCAGGTTGACCGCGACGGTCTCCTCCCACTGCTCCAGGGTGATCTCCCAGCTGTTGCCGGCCGAGCAGATCCCCGCGTTGGCGACGACGACGTCCAGGCGCCCCAGCTCGGCGACGCCCTCGTCGACGGCTGCCTGGACGGCGGCGAAGTCCCGGACGTCGGCCTGGCGGGCCACGATCCGGCGGTCCATCGCCTCGACCATCCGGACGGTCTCGGCGAGGTCCTCCGGGGTGGAGCCGGCGTAGTGCGTGGTGGCGGGCTGGGCGCAGACGTCGATCGCGATGACGTCGGCGCCCTCACTGGCCAGCCGGACGGCGTGCGCCCGGCCCTGGCCGCGGGCGGCTCCGGTGACGAAGGCGACCTTGCCCTCGAAGCGGCGGGCGGTGGGGGTGGTCATGGGGTCTCCTCGGGGTGCGGGCGGGTTGCTGGAGGTGGTTGTCGCCGGCAGGGCCGGGGGCGCGGGCCGGTCACGACCCGGTCCGTCTCGCCACCGGGTCCTCCGGACGAGTTGGTTGCACTCAGTGCAACGTGAGCGTCGTCACCGTAGCGCCTGTCCGGCTAGCGTGGCCGCCGTGCCGACGCCGGTCCGTGAGCAGCAGCGCCGCGACAGCTGGGCCGCGGTCCAGGCAGCGGCGTTGGCGCTGGTGAGCGAGCGCGGCTTCGACGCGGTCACCGTCGACGACGTCGCCGCGGCGGCGGGTGTCTCCCGCCGGACGTTCTTCAACCACTTCCCCACCAAGGCGGCCGCGCTCTTCGACCCGCACCCCGACGACGCCGAGGCCCTGCAGCAGCTGCTGGCCGACGCCGACACCTCGGCCGGGGTCTGGTCGGCGCTCCGCCGGGTCTGCCTGGACTTCGTGGACGCCCAGACGGTGGCGCTCCCGGTGCGCCGCCGGCTGGTGGGCGACCCGGAGCTGGACGCCTACCACCGGACCGCGCACCTGCACGTCGGCCAGGCCGTCGAGAGCTGGACCGCCGCCCAGCTGCCCGACGACCCGTTCACCGCACAGCTGGTGGCCGAGACCGCGGCCGCCGTGCTGATGACGGCGTTCCTCGCCTGGGACCCCGCCGACCCACCGCAGCGCTTCGCGGAGTTGGTCGCCCGCGGCTTCGACCTGGTCGGCACCGGCTTCGCCTGACACCCGGGCCCGGGGTGCGCCAGGGTGGGGGCATGCGACTGGACCTCACCGGCAGGACCGCCCTCGTCACCGGCTCCTCCCAGGGCATCGGCCTGGCCATCGCCACCGGACTGGCCTCGGCCGGGGCCGCCGTCGTGCTCACCGCCCGGGGCGAGGCCAGGCTCGCGGCCGCGGCCGACGAGGTGCGCGCCGCGGTGGAGGGCTCCGACGTCACCACGGTCGCCGCCGACGTCAGCAGCGACGCCGGTACCGCCACGCTGCTGGCCGCCGTCCCCGACGTCGACGTGCTGGTCAACAACCTGGGCGTCTTCGGTGCCCAGCCGGCGCTGGAGGTCCCCGACGACGAGTGGCGGCGGTACTTCGAGGTCAACGTGTTGACCGCCGTCCGGCTGATCCGGTCCTACCTGCCCGGCATGCGCGAGCGCGGCTGGGGCCGGGCGCTGCAGATCGCCAGCGACTCCGCCGTCGTGACGCCGGTCGAGATGGTCCACTACGGCGTCTCCAAGACCGCCCTGCTCGCGGTCTCCCGCGGCTTCGCCAAGGAGGCGGCTGGCTCCGGCGTCACGGTGAACTCCGTCATCGCCGGCCCGACGCACACCGGCGGCGTCGAGGACTTCGTCTACTCGCTGGTGTCGCGGGACCTGCCGTGGGAGGAGGCGCAGCGGGAGTTCATGCGCCTGCACCGGCCGCAGTCGCTGCTCCAGCGCCTGATCGAGCCCGAGGAGATCGCGGCCATGGTCGTCTACCTGGCCTCACCGCTGGCCTCGGCCACCACCGGCGGCGCGCTGCGGGTCGACGGCGGCTACGTGGACTCGATCCTGCCGTGACACCGGCGCAACACGGGTGCGTCAGCCTGGCGGGGTGAGCTTCGAGGTCCCCGTCGTCGACATCTCGCCCTACGTCACCGGGGTCGGTGACCGGGCGGCCACCGCCGCCGCGATGGACGCCGCCTGCCGGACCGTCGGGTTCGTGCAGGTGGTCGGCCACGGCGTCCCGACGGCGACGGCCGAGGGCCTGGCGGCCGCCATGGACGCCTTCTTCGCGCTGCCCGCGGAGGCCAAGGACGCCGTCCGGACGCCGCCGGAGGTCAACCGTGGCTACAGCCCGCCCAAGAGCGAGTCCCTGTCGCTGAGCCTGGGCGTGGAGTCCGCGGCCCGGATGAACGACTTCTTCCAGGCCTTCAACGTGGGTGCGTCCCAGGAGACCTACCCCGACTCCCCGGGCCTCCCGTTGCCGGACTACGCACCCAACACCTGGCCCGACGTCGCGGGGTTCCAGCCCGCCGTCGACGCCTGGTTCGCCGAGGCCGCCCGGGTGGCCCGCACCCTGACCCGGGTCTTCGCCGACGCCCTCGACCTCCCGGCGGACTTCTTCGACCGCATCACCGGGCACTCCCTGGACGTGCTGCGGATGAACGACTACGCGCTGCCCGAGGGCACGATCGACCTCGACGGCGAGCTGACCGGGATGGGCGAGCACACCGACTACGGCATCGTCACCGTGCTGTGGGCCGACCAGGTGCCCGGTCTGCAGGTCCTCGGTGCCGACGGCGGCTGGCACGACGTCTCCCCGGTCGACGGCGCCCTGCTGGTCAACCTGGGCGACGTCACCGCGCGGCTGACCAACGAGCGGTGGACGTCGACGCTGCACCGGGTGAAGCCGCCGATCGTGGACGGCCGGATCCGTCGTCGTCGCTCCGCCGCGTTCTTCCACGACGGGGACGTCGACGCCGTCATCTCCGTGCTGCCCTCGTGCGTGGCCCCGGGGGAGACGCCGAAGTACCTGCCGGTCACCGTGGGCGAGCACGTGGCCGCCAAGCTGCGCGGCTCCCGGGCCGGGGTGGTCAACACCGCCGCGGGGCGGGAGGCCGCCCGGGTGCTGGCCGCACGGGGCTGACCGGCGGGAACACCGGGCCGGTCCGGTGTCTTGCTCCTGGGGACAGCCCGACCACCACCTGGAGGACACCGTGCCCGCCGTCTACACCGCCATCGCCACCGCGACCGGGGAGGGCCGCAACGGCCACGCCCGGTCCTCCGACGGACTGGTGGACGTCGACCTCGCCACCCCGGTCGAGATGGGCGGCGCCGGTGGCGCCACCAACCCCGAGCAGCTCTTCGCCGCCGGCTACGCGGCCTGCTTCCACTCGGCGCTGAAGGTCGTGGCCAAGCGCCAGGGCGCCACGCTGGCCGACTCCGCGGTCACCGCCGAGGTCGGCATCGGCCCGAACGACTCCGGCGGCTTCGGCCTGGAGGTCGCGTTGCACGTCGAGCTCGGTGGCATCGACCAGGCGGCCGCGGAGGCCCTCGTCGAGGCCGCGCACCAGGTCTGCCCGTACTCCAACGCCACCCGCGGCAACATCCCGGTCACGCTCGAGACCACCGTCGCCTGAACGACCACCGGCCCGCCACCTCGACGAGGTGACGGGCCGGGTCCTTTCTCAGGCCTTGACGATGGCGGCGACGGGGCCACCGCCCGAGGGGCCCTGGTGCACGGCGGCGACGGAGACGAAGACCGCCGGGTCACCGGTCACCGAAGCGGCGACGCCGCCGACGGTGGCCTTGATCTGGCGGTGCCAGAACACGTCGGAGTCGTCGAGCATCGCGTTGCGACGGCCGCGGACGTAGCCGGTCGGGTCGGCCTCGCACTTGAGGAACACGTTGACCAGCTTGTCGCCGAGGTCCGAGGTGTGCGGACGCTCGGGGAGCTCGAGGCCGGCCTCGCGGATGGCGTCCCAGATGCCGTCGGTGTCCAGCGCGTCCTCCATGACCGAGTGGCCGATCCGGTAGGCGCCGCCGTGCCCGCGGGCGTTGCCGACGACGACGATCTGCGCCTGGTCCAGCTCGACACCGGAGGAGCAGGAGGCGACGGCGGAGAACAGCGAGAAGTCCCGCATGACCTGCTTCTGCTCGGGCAGCTCGATCTCGCCCAGGGCCAGGGCGATGCCCAGCGCGGTGGTGCCGTTGGAGAGGTCCATCGAGCCGTGCGGCTCGTCGTAGTAGGTCTCCTGGCCGCGGGACTTGGCCTCGCGGATCGTCTCGATGGTCAGCAGCGGGGTCTTGGTCTGCACGTAGTGCACGTCGGCGGGGTCGGTGATCCCGGCCTCGGCCATCGCGCGCCGCACGCCCTCGGCGACCTTCTCGACCATGGTGATGCGGCCGATGTCCTCGGGCAGCAGCACCTCGCTCATTGCGAAGCCCACGGTCAGCCGCGGCTCGTCGGTCTTCTCGACCGAGTCCTCGGGCAGCGTGGCGAAGATGGTGGCGTGCGGGCTGATGACGCCGTCCGTGCCGCCGGACCACACGATCGGGATCTGCTTGACCTCGGCCTCGCTGCGGGTGCCCTTGGCCATGAGCACCTCGCGGAAGGCCCGGTCGGCGATGATCCGGGTGTAGTCGTTGACCCCGCCGTTGCCCTCGGTCTTGCCGATGACGGCGACCACGCGGTCGGCGTCCATGACGCCGGACTCGATGAGCTTGGCCAGCTCCGAGGCGTCACTCACGTTGTGCAGCGGGACCTTGCGGACCTCGATCGGTGCGGGCACGGCGTTCTCCTTCTCGGGGGTGGGACGGGGGATGGTCAGGGAGTGGTGACGCTGGTGCCGACGTCGTCACTGGCGACGGCGTCGGCGATGTGCTCGAGTGAGGTGACGACGGAGCGGGTGCCGCCGACGTCGGCGAAGCGGAGTGCGGCCTCGACCTTGGGGCCCATGGAGCCGCGGGCGAACTGCCCGGCCGCGGCGTGCGCGCGCAGCTCGTCGGTGGTGACCCGGCCCAGCGGGCGGGCCTGCGGGGTGCCGAAGTCGACCATCACGTGGTCGACGTCGGTGGCGATGACCAGGGTGTCGGCGCCGAGCTCGGCGGCCATCAGCGCGGCGGTGAGGTCCTTGTCGATCACGGCCTCGACGCCACGCAGGGCTGCGCCGTCCTTCCCGTCGTCGACGACCGGGATGCCCCCGCCGCCGGCGCAGACGACGACGAACCCGGCCCCGGCCAGGGCACGGACGGCGGGGGAGTCCAGCACCGAGCGCGGCTCGGGGGAGGCGACGACGCGGCGCCAGCCCTTCTCGCCGCGGTCCTCCCAGGTCTGGCCGAGGTCCATGAAGCGCTGGGCCTGCTCGCGGGGCAGGAACCGGCCGACCGGCTTGGTGGGCTCGGAGAACCCGGGGTCCCCGGCGTCCACCAGCGTGCGGGTGACCAGCGCGGCGGTGCGCTGGGCGAGCCCACGGGCGGTGAGGGCGGCGTCGAGCTCGTCGACGACGGTGAAGCCGATCGTGGCCTGGGTCTGCGCGACGTTCCAGTCCAGCGGGACCGGCGGCACCTCGTGGGCGGCCAGCTCGTTCTTGACCAGCAGGTTGCCCACCTGCGGTCCGTTGCCGTGGGTGACGACGACCTCGACCCCGGTCGCCACCACGTCGGCCACGTGCCCGGCGGCGACGGCGATCGCGGCGCGCTGCGCGGCGGGGGTCGCCGACCCGTCGGGGCCGGTCATCGCGTTGCCGCCGAGGGCGATCACCACGCGGCGCTGGGAGGTCATGCCGGGACCCTAGCCCGATTTCCCTTAGTGGTGAAGTAGTTCACTCCACCGACACATCACCGGCGCCAGAAGTCGAAGCGGTCCCGCCCGGGCCGGAAACCGGCGGCCTCGACCACGTCCACCGCCAGGTCGAACCGCTGCCCGACGGAGGTCGGGGTGTGCGCGTCGCTGCCGAAGCTCACCGCCTCGCCGCCCTCGTCCCGGAACCAACGCACCAGCTCGACCGAGGCCAGCGGGCTGGTGGTGTTCACCTCGAGTGCGCGGCCGGTCTCGGCCAGCGCCCGGAACACCTCGCGGTACTCGGCCTCGAAGGGGAGCTCGGCGTAGCGGTCGCGCCCGCCGGGCCAGTAGCGACGCGGGAAGTCGACGTGGGCCAGCACCTGGAAGACGTCGCTGGCGCGGACCATCGCGGCCATCTCGGTCAGGTACCGGCGCATCGTGGCGTCGGCGCCGGAGGAGGTGAGCATCCTGCTGACCCCGATGAGCCGGTCGCCGTCGGTGAGCGAGTGCAACGACCCGAGCACCCGGTCCACCGGGGCGGCGGCCAGGTGCGCCGCGATGCTGGAGGCGAACAGGTGCGGTTCTCCGGCTTCCACGCCGGAGACGACCCGCAGGTCGGGGAAGCGCTCCCGGCACTCGGCGATGGAGGCGGCGTAGGCCTCGACGTCGATCGGGCGCTGGTTGGCGGGGTGCCGGTCCACCAGCCCGTCCCGGCTGGCCCGGTCCTCGGCCGCCCAGACGG
The DNA here is from genome assembly GCF_979256525.1 of Klenkia sp. AC732. Lineage (NCBI taxonomy): Bacteria > Bacillati > Actinomycetota > Actinomycetes > Geodermatophilales > Geodermatophilaceae > Klenkia > Klenkia sp. AC732. The sequence continues at coordinate 96,395 of NZ_CEEDOS010000014.1, forward strand.
TGAAGTCCAGGTGCTCGGTGAACGCCACGGCCGGCAGGCCGATCGCGACCGCCCGCTCGCAGGACTCGACCATCGAGGACCAGGGCCCGGTGTCCCACGAGAACTCCGAGTGCACGTGGTTGTCGGGAGGCAGCATCGGGGGTCATCCTCTCCCGTCGTCCACAGGTGGCGCACGCCGGGCCGGGGATGTCGGAGGCAGTGCCTAGGGTCGGTCGCATGAGCACCGCTGTGGCACCGGGAGAACTCGCCGACGAGGCCCTCGGGGTGCTGCGCGAGCTCACCGGCCGACCCGACGCCGTCTTTCGTGAGGGCCAGGACGCCGCGGTCGCCGCGCTGGTCGAACGGCACCAGCGGGCCCTGGTCGTGCAGCGCACCGGGTGGGGCAAGTCCGCGGTCTACTTCGTCTCCACGGCCCTGCTCCGGCGCCGCGGCGCCGGCCCGACCCTGCTGGTCTCCCCGCTCCTGGCCCTGATGCGCGACCAGGTCGCCGCCGCTGCCCGGGCCGGGATCAAGGCGGTCGAGATCTCCAGCGCCAACGCCACCGAGTGGGACGACGTCGCCGCCCGCCTGGCCGCCGACGACGTCGACGTGCTGCTGGTCTCCCCGGAGCGGCTCACCAACCCACGCTTCCGGGACGAGCAGCTGCCCGGCCTGGTCGACCGCTGCGGTCTGCTGGTGGTGGACGAGGCGCACTGCGTCTCCGACTGGGGGCACGACTTCCGGCCCGACTACCGCCGGATCCGCGAGCTGCTGGGCCGGCTGCCGGCCGGCACGCCGGTGCTGGCCACCACCGCGACGGCCAACGAGCGGGTGGTCGCCGACGTCGCCGAGCAGCTGGGGTCCGGCGGCGTCGACGTCACCACCGTCCGCGGACCCCTGGCGCGGGACTCGCTGCGCCTGGGCGTGCTCCGGCTGGACACCGACCGGGCGCGCCTGGCCTGGTTGGCCGCCCACCTGGAGGACCTCCCGGGCAGCGGGATCGTCTACACGCTCACCGTCGCCGCGGCCGAGGAGACCGCCGCGCTGCTGCGGGACGCCGGCCACGAGGTCCGCTCCTACACCGGCCGCCTCGACGACGCCGACCGCAAGGACGCCGAGGAGGCCCTGCGGGAGAACCGGGTGAAGGCGCTGGTCGCCACGTCCGCATTGGGCATGGGCTTCGACAAGCCCGACCTGGGCTTCGTCGTCCACCTGGGGGCGCCGTCCTCGCCGGTCAGCTACTACCAGCAGGTCGGTCGTGCCGGTCGCGCCGTGGAGCACGCCGACGTGCTGCTGCTCCCCGGCCCCGAGGACATCGCGATCTGGCAGTGGTTCGCCACGTCCTCGATGCCCCGGGAGGACCACGCCGCCTCGGTCCTCACCGCGATGGCCGACGGCAAGGCGTGGTCGGTGGCCCGGTTGGAGACCGTCGCTGACGTCCGCCGGTCCCGGCTCGAGCTGCTGCTCAAGGTGTTGTCCGTGGACGGCGCGGTGGAGCGCGTGCAGGGCGGGTGGCGCTCGACCGGCGTGCCCTGGGTCTACGACGCCGACCGGTACGCCCGCGTGACCCGCACCCGGGAGGCCGAACAGCGCTCGATGCTGGCTTACGCGAAGCCCGTGGGGGAGGCCGAGTGCCGTATGGCGTTCCTGCAGACGGCGCTCGACGACCCGACCGCCGCACCGTGCGGGCGGTGCGACGTGTGCGCAGGGCCCTGGTACGCCACGGACATCCCGGCCGGTGCGTCAGCCGCCGCCACCGCACGGCTGGACCGACCCGGCGTCGAGCTGCCGCCGCGGGCCCAGTGGCCCACCGGTGTCGACCGGCTCGGCGTCGACGTCAAGGGCAAGATCGCGCCCGGTGACCAGGTGCTGCCCGGCCGTGCCGTCGCCCGGCTCACCGACCTGGGGTGGGGACAGCGCCTGCGCACCCTGCTCGGCGACGACGGCGTCGGTGGCGTGGCCTCGTTGGCCGACGACCTCGAGGCGCCCCCGCTCGAGGAGGACCCGGACGCCGCCTACGACGTGTCGCACCGGGTGATCCGACCCGGGGTGGCCGACGACGCACCGCCCACCGAGGAGTTGATGAGCGCGTGCGCCCGGGTGCTCGGCGCCTGGGACTGGGCCGACCGGCCGGTCGCCGTGGTCTCGGTCCCCTCGCGACGCCGGCCGGGTCTGGTCCGCGGCGTCGCCGAGGGGCTCTCCCGCCTGGGTCGGCTCCCGTACCTGGGGGAGATGACCCTCCAGCACGGCGGACCGACCGGAGGACCGGGCGGCAACTCCGCGTTCCGGCTGGCCGGGGTGTGGCAGCGGATCACCGTGGGGGACGAGTTGCGGGGGCGCATCTCCGGTCTGGACGGGCCGGTCCTGCTGGTCGACGACCTCGCCGACTCCCGGTGGACCGTGACCGTGGCCGGGCGCGAGCTCCGCAGGGCCGGGGCGTCGGGCGTGCTGCCGTTCGTCCTGGCGCTCTCGGCCTGACACCCCTCCGTCCACAGGGTTTCGCACACCTGTTCGAAACTCCCGTAGCCTGTGGACATGTCTGTGGCTCACCAGCCCTCGATGTGGGACGTCGCCGAGTCGGCCGAACTGACCCCCCTGGCCGGGCGGGTGGCCCGCCACCGGTTGGGCGCCGGCGCCTGGGTGGACCACCTGTCGGGGTGGGTGAGCGGCTCCGACGAGGTGCTCAAGGTCCTGCTGGGGGACATCGGCTGGCGGGCCGACCGGCGCCAGATGTACGACCGGGAGGTCGACGTCCCCCGGTTGCTCCGCTGGTACGCCGGCGGCGAGGAGCTCCCGCACCCGCTGCTCACCCGGGCCCGGCTCGCCCTGGACGCCCACTACGCGCCGGAGCTCGGGGAGCCCTTCGTGTCGGCGGGCATCTGCCTGTACCGCGACGGCCGCGACTCCGTCGCCTGGCACGGCGACAAGATCGGCCGAGGTCGCAGTCAGGACACGATGGTCGCGATCGCGTCCTTCGGGTCACCTCGAACGCTGGCGCTGCGCCCGGTGGGCGGCGGGGCGTCGGTCCGGTTCACGCTCGGCCACGGGGACCTGGTCGTCATGGGCGGCTCCTGTCAGCGCACCTGGGAGCACTGCATCCCGAAGACGAGCAAGCCCGTCGGACCCCGGGTGAGCGTCCAGTTCCGCCCTCGCGGGGTGGCCTGAAGGGCTCGTCCGCCCTGCTCAACCCTGGTGTGGGGCCCTGCCGCAGGAGGGCCTGGACCCCCCTCTGGGCACCCCCCTGCAAGGCCCTCTGAGAGCCGTGTATGGTTCTCCCTGCACCGCGAAACACCGGGTCGGACACAGTCCGAACTGCGAGAGTCAGCCCCCGGGTTGACAGCCTCGGATCGTGGAGTAACGTGTAGCAGCCGCCAAGAACACGATGGCCGAAAGGCCGGGGCTCTTGCGCGTCCGCTCCTTGAGAACTCAACAGCGTGCCGAAAGTCAGTGCCATATGTTCAACCCCAGTCACGGGGTGCCTT
>NZ_CEEDOS010000015.1:0-96479 GCF_979256525.1 Klenkia sp. AC732
GAAGCTAAGCCTCTCAGCGCCGATGGTACTGCCCGGGGGACTGGGTGGGAGAGTAGGACGCCGCCGGACATCATTCCGAAAAGGGGGTCAGAGCACATGCTCTGGCCCCCTTTTCGCTGTCTGTCGTCCGAGTACGACCGCCTGGAGACTCCACGGCGTTGCCCCACGAACGAAGAGGTACCTGGCTCATGACTTCACCCCGACGTGGCGCCGGCGGCGCCGACCGCGGCCGCGGCTCCGGTGGCAACCCTGGGCAGGCTGGTCGTCCGCAGGGCCGTGATGGTGCCCGTCCGGCTCGGCCGGCGGGACACCGCGGCCAGTCCGGCGGTACCGGGGGCGGCGGAGGCGGGTACCGCGGAGCTGCGTCACGTGATGATCGTGGCGGTCAGGGTGCTGGGCGCCCTTCGGGCGACCGCCCGCAGTGGCAGGACCGTCGCCCCGCCGGCGGCGGTGGCGCTGGTGGTGGCGGCGATCGACTCCGTGGGGACTGGCAGGAGCGTCGTCCCTCGGGCGGTGGCGAGCGTCCCCGTGGCGACTGGCAGGACCGGCGCCCCAGCGGTGGGCAGCGCCCCGCCGGCGGCAGTGGGGGTCGACCCCAGGGCGGGCAGCGGCCGGACCGCGGTGGTCGCCCGACGGGTGACCGGCCGGCGTGGCAGGACCGTCGCCCCGCCGGTGGCGACGGCGGCCGCGACGCCCAGGACCGCGGGTCGGTTTCTCCCCAGCGCCCGCCGGGTGCACGCGAGCGCGAGCGTCTGAGCGGCGACTGGCAGCCCAGGTACGGTGCGGGCCGGCCGCAGCGCGGCGGTGACGAGCGTGGCCGACCGGGTGGTGACCGTGCCGACCGTGGCGCGCGCCCGTTGGGTGACCGCCCGGCCTGGCAGGACCGCCGCCCGTCGGGTGACCGCCCACAGCGTCCCTCGGGCGACCGCCCCGATCGTGGCAACCGTCCCTCCGGCGACCGTCCGGCGTGGCAGGACCGTCGCCCCTCGGGCGACCGTCCCGACCGTGGTGGGCGGCCGGCGGGTGACCGTCCGGCGTGGCAGGACCGCAACGGTTCCGACGACCGTCCTGACCGGGTGAACCCGGCGTACGGGCGCAGCGAGCGGCCGGGTGGCGATCGTCCCGACCGTGGCGCGCGCCCGTCGGACGACCGTCCCGCCTGGCAGGACCGTCGTCCCTCCGGCGACCGGCCGCAGCGTCCCTCCGGCGACCGGCCCGCGTGGCAGGACCGTCGTCCCTCCGGGGACCGTCCCGAGCGTGGCGCCCGTCCGTCCGGGGACCGGCCCGCGTGGCAGGACCGGGGCCCTGCGAGCGACCGTCCGCAGCGTCCCTCTGGCGACCGTCCCGACCGTGGCGGCCGGCCGTCCGGCGACCGTCCGGCGTGGCAGGACCGCCGTCCCTCAGGGGAACGGCCGGCCGGCGCGGGGCGTCCCTCCGGCGACCGTCCCGCGTCGCAGGACCGTCGCCCCTCCGGCGACCGTCCCGACCGTGGTGGTCGCCCCTCGGGTGACCGTCCGGCGTGGCAGGACCGCCGCCCCTCCGGGGGTGAGCGGACCGGGGGGTTCGCCGAGCGCAGGCCCGCCGGCCCGCCGATCCCCGAGTGGGCCGACCCCCGCCAGCTGGACTCGTCGGTGCGCCAGGCCCTCCGGGGTCTGGACTCCCGCAACGCCGAGGTCGTCGGCCAGCACCTGGTCGCCGCCGGTGGCCTCGTCGACGAGGACCCCGAGACCGCCCTGGCCCACGCTCGTGCAGCCCGGGACCGCGCGTCCCGGATCGCCGCCGTGCGGGAGGCCGTGGGGGTTGCCGCGTACCACGCCGGTGACTACGCCGAGGCTGCCAGCGAACTGCGGGCGTACCGCCGGATGAGCGGCGACCAGGGCTACCGGGCCGTCCTCGCCGACTGCGAGCGCGCCCTGGGCAAGCCCGAGGTGGCCCTGCGCCTGGTGTCGGAGGCCCTCGCGGCGCGGCCAGAGCCCGAGGAGATCGTCGAGCTCCAGCTCGTCGAGTCCGGGGCACGACAGGACCTCGACGAGCTGCCTGCCGCGGCGCTCGTCCTGGAGAGTGCCCTGGGCGGGCGACCGGATCCGGAGTCGCTGCAGGCCGGCGACCTGGGCCGCCTCCGGTTGGCCACGGCCTACGCCGACCTGCTCGTGGTCCGGGGGGACGCCGAGCTCGCCGACCAGTGGTTCAGCGCCATCATGGCCGCCGACCCCGAGGACGAGACCGGCGTGTCCGAGCGGTTCTCCGGCATCGAGTTCGACGAGGACGACGACGACCTCGAGGACGGCGACGACCTCCAGGACGACCTCGACGACGACCTCGACGACGACCAGGCCGACGACGAGGTGGGTGACGAGCCGACTGCAGTCCCCGAGGCCGTCGACTCCTCGGATGCCGGCGACACGGGTGACTCCGACCTCGACACCTCCGTGGACACCGCCGGTGGTGCGATGGTCGAGCCACAGGCGGCCTCCGGGTCTGAGGCGGTGGCAGAGGCGGCCGCAGACGGTGCCGGGGACAGCTCCGAGGAGACCGACGACGACGAAGACCTCGTCGACGGCGAGGACGTCGGGCCGGGCTACGACCCGGACGAGGACGACGTCGAGGCCGAGGTCGCCGAGCTGCTGGGAGAGATCCCGGCCCCCGGGTTCTCCGACGAGCAGGCACCCAGCACCACGAGCGTCCCCCGGTCGGGTGCCGCCGGGCACACCGGGCTGTTCCAGGCCGCCGAGATCGCCGAGGACACCCACGGTGACGACGACGGCGACGAGCAGGTCCCGACCCGCAGCTGACGGTCGCCGTCCACATGCACCGGGCCCGTCCACAGATCGTGGGCGGGCCCGTCGTGTGTCCACCTGGGGGGTGAGGCTCCTGCCATGAGCCTGGCCCTGATCGACCGCAACGACGTCGTCCTCCGCGGACGCCTGTCAGCACCCGTCGAGCTGCGTCCCCTGCCCAGCGGGGACACGCTGCTCCTGTTCAAGCTCGTCGTCCGCCGCGAGTCACCACGCCCGCGGGGTCCCAAGAGCGACGTCCTCACGTGTGTCAGCACCGCCAAGGGCCTGATCACCCGGGCGCAGGCATGGCACCCCGACGACGTCATCGAGGTCGACGGCGCACTGCAGCGCCGCTTCTGGCGGACGCCGAACGGCACGGCGGTCGCCTACGAGGTCTCGGTCCGTGGGGCTCGCAAGGCCACCCGGTCCCACGCCCGGCGCGAGACCGCGGTGGACGGTGCGTGAAGGTGTGAGCCGCGCGAGGACGCCTGCCTCAGTGAGGCCGCAGCACCAGGCCCGTGCGCGGCTTGGGCACGAAGAGCGTGGACTTGCGGGGCATGCGGGCGCCGGACCGCGCCACCGCAGCCACGTCGTCCGGCGTGGGGGAACGCAGGAGCAGCGCCACCCCGGCGGTCTCCTGGGCGGACCGCAGGGCCTCGTCGGGGTCGTGGGCGACGAGCACGTGCGCCGGGTCGTCGGGGAGCCCCCAGAGCGCGCCGACCAGGCCGTGGTGGGCGAGGACCACGTCGAGTGCCCGCCAGCTCGCGGGCTGGTCGGTCGGCACCCGGTCCCGCACCGCCGTTGTCGGGTCGCCGAGCTCCAGCAGGTCGTGGCCGTCACTGAGCAGGATCCGGCCCCGGTCGCTCCCGCGGGTCCACTCGTGGACGGCTGCGACCACCCCCTCGGCGGGCACGGGCAGCTTCGTCACGGTGAACCCGGTGGCGGCCGCGCCTCCTGCCGCGGTCAGCTCGAGCCCCGGCACGACGCGGTGGATGGCGCGCAGCCGCAGCCCGCCGGGTCCCATGGGCGTCAGCAGGGCGAGGACGGAGCCCGACCCGGGTGCCCCCGAGGCAGCGTGCGCGCGGGCGGCGGCGAAGCGGTGGTGGCCGTCGGCGATCACGGCACCGGTCCGTCCCAGGCCGGAGACGACGCGGTCCAGCAGGTCGGCGTCCTCGACCCGCCAGAGCGTGTGCCGTACGCCGTCCGGGTCGGCCACCGTCATCGTCGGTCGACCGGTGGCCACCCGGTCGGCCACCGCCGCCACGTCGGCGTCGGGGTCGTGGGCGAGCACGATCGGCTCCAGGTCGGTGCGGGTCGCGGCCAGCAGCAGGCGTCGGCCCTCCACCGCGGGCGCGTACGTGTCCTCGTGCGGCAGCACCGCACGCGACCCGTCCTCCGGGACGGCCACCGCAGCCAGCCAGCCGGTGGTCTCGGAGCCGTCGGCCGAGAGCATCCGGTACAGCCACAGCGCTGGGCCGGCGTCCTCGGTGAGCACTCCCGAGGCGCGCCAGGCAGTCAGCGTCCCGGCCGCCGACGCCGCTGTCGCGGCGGGGTCCGCGGCGGTGGGCCGGTCGTCGTCCACACCGGGCAGGATCAGCCGCACCACGTTGTGCGGGTCGGCGGCTGCCAGACCCGCCCGCCCCTGCGCGGTGACCAGGTCGTAGGCCGGCGAGCTGACCCGGGACAGGTGGGCCGGGTCGTGCTGCGCGTAGACCAGGGCCCCGAACGCCGCGACCCGCAGGGTGTCCGACCGTGACGACGGCGGGGGACCGGGGGGTGGCGTGGGCATCCCGCGATCGTAGGAGCGGCTCCCGGACGGACGCCCGCCCCACCGACCGCCGGCCCCGGCAGCCGCGGGACGGACGGGCCACAGCGTGCGACCCGGGGGGTTGTGGTGCGATCAACCGGCAGACCGACCCGGTCACCGCCACCACCACCCCGGAGGACCCCGTGACCGTCGAGCACCCCGAGGTGCCCCTGCTGGCCGCAGGCAGCGCCCAGCCGCCGACCGCCGTCCACGACGTTGCGCTGCTGGACCTGGACGGCGTGGTCTACGTGGGCCCCGACGCGGTCCCGGGTGCCGCCGAGGCCCTGCGGGCAGCCCGTGACACCGGCATGCGCCTGGGCTTCGTCACCAACAACGCCGCGCGTACCCCCGAGGAGGTCGCCCGGCACCTGACCGAGCTCGACGTGCCGGCCGAGGCCGCCGACGTCATCACCAGCTCCCAGGCCGGTGCCACCGTCGTCGCCGAGCGGTTCGGCGACGGCGCCGCGGTGCTCGCCGTGGGTGGTCCCGGCGTCGCTGCTGCGCTGCGGGCCGCGGGTCTCCAGGTGGTCGACAGCGCCGAGGACGGCCCGGTGGCCGTGCTGCAGGGCTACGGCCGGGACGTCGGGTGGGTCCAGCTGTCCGAGGCCGTCGTGGCGGTGCGCGGGGGAGCGGTGCACGTGGCCACCAACACCGATGCCACCATCCCCTCGCCGCGCGGGGTCCTGCCCGGCAACGGCGCGCTGGTGGGTGTGGTCAGCGCCGTCACCGGCCAACGGCCGGTCGTGACCGGCAAGCCCGACCCGGCCATGCACGCCGAGTGCGTGCGACGCACCGGGGCCCGCACCCCGCTGGTGGTCGGCGACCGGCTGGACACCGACGTCGAGGGAGCCCAGCGGGCCGGTGCGCCCAGCCTGCTCGTGTTCTCCGGCGTCACCACCCCCGACGTCCTGCTGGCCGCCGGCCCCGAGCACCGGCCCGACCTGATCGCCGACGACGTCGCCGGCCTGACGCGCAGCCACCCCGAGGTGGTCCGCGAGGGTGCCGACTGGGTGTGCGGTGGGTGGCGGGCCACGTCGGACGGGGAGGGCGGGCTGCTGCTGGCGGGCCCGGACGGCGGCGCAGCGGGCACGGACGACGGCCTGGACGGCCTCCGCGCGCTGTGCGTCGCGCACTGGGCCGACCACCGTGCCGACGCGGCCCCGGCCCGGGTCAGCGCCGCCGACGGGAGCGGCGACGAGGCGGCGGCGGCGTTGCGGCGCTGGCAGCTGACGGAGGGCTGAACCCTGGACCGCCGGCGAGCGCCCGGGACCTCAGAGCAGGGAGCGCAGGCGCAGCATGTCGCGGAGGCCGGCCTCCAGCTTGACCCGACCACTGGCCCAGGCCGAGCCGAACGACAGCTGCCCGGCGGTGAGCTCCAGCAGGTCGTCGCTGGTCATGGTGAACCGGATGTCGGCCTTGGGCACCGACGGGCTCTCGGGCACGGCGGTCACGTCGTGCGCGGAGCCGCTGGCGAGGCGGCCCTGGACCACCTGCTGGAGGTCGGTCAGGCGGCAGGAGACGGTCCGGTCCAGGCCCTGCGCGGCCGGGTTGGCGGCCAGCTTGCCGACGAACCCCTCCAGGGCGCTCATGCACTGCTCGAGGGTCGCCACGCTCGGGTGCCTCCACGGTCGGCGGGTCGGCAACGCGTCTGCGGCGCCCCGGGCACGCTACCCCGGGGGTCCCGCGGCCCCGGTCCTGTCGGTGCCGGGCAGTAGCCTCGGGGATGAGCGGTGCCGGTCGTCGCGGTTGTCGCGGCACGCCCTGGCCCACCGGTGCAGGCCGGGGGAGAGGACGGTCCGTGGGTCCCCCGTGGACCTGCCGCCGGGACCCAGGCACCTGCACACCGACACGGCCACGAAGGCAGGGAGGGGCACACGTGACGCAGACCGGTCGCCCGCTGCCCGGACCCCCGCGGCCGGTACCCGGGTCCCCGAGCCCGACCGCCCGTCCCGGTCCGGCACCCGCCGCGGTCTCGGAGGGCGACGGTCCCGATCCCGCGGCCGCCCCCTCCGGCTCCCCGGCCGACCCGGTGGACACCCTCGCCGAACGACTGCAGGCGGTGCCGGTCGCAGGCCACGCGGCCGTGCTGGAGGCCGAGCACGAGCGGCTGCAGCGCCGCCTCGCCACCATCGACCAGCTGTGACCGCACCCCGACCCACCCCGTGCGCGACGACGGTGGGCTCCTGATGGCCCGCCGTGCCCGGCTGGACGCCGAACTCGTCCGGCGCAAGCTGGCGCGCTCCCGGGAGCACGCCCAGACCCTCATCACCGAGGGCAGGGTCACCGTCGGCGGGCAGCTGGCCACCAAGGCGGCCACCGGCGTCGAGGCCGGCACGCCGGTCGTCGTCCGCACCGACCCGGACGCGCCCAGCTGGGTGTCCCGGGGGGCGCACAAGCTGATCGGTGCGCTGGACGCGTTCGGTGTCGACGTCACCGGCCGGCGGGTGCTCGACGCCGGCGCTTCCACCGGGGGCTTCACGGAGGTGTCGCTGGACCGTGGCGCCCGGGAGGTCGTGGCCGTCGACGTCGGCTACGGCGAGCTGGCCTGGTCGCTGCGCACCGACGAGCGGGTCGCCGTCCACGAGCGGACCAACGTGCGCACCCTGACACCCGAGGACATCGGCGGCACCGTCGACCTCGTCGTCGCCGACCTGTCCTTCATCTCCCTGCGCCTGGTGCTGCCCGCCCTCACCGGGTGCACTCGGCCCGACGGGGAGCTGCTCCCCATGGTCAAGCCCCAGTTCGAGGTCGGCCGGGAACGGCTGGGCACCGGTGGCGTGGTCCGCGACCCCGCACACCGGGCCGACGCCGTCCTCACCGTGGCCGGGGCAGCCGCCGACCTGGGCTGGGGCACCGCCGGGGTGGTCGCCAGTCCGCTGCCCGGCCCCGCCGGCAACGTCGAGTTCTTCCTCCGGCTGCGGCGGGACGCCGCACCCCCCGACCCCGAAGCCGTCCACCGAGCCGTCCAGGAGGGCCCCCAGTGAACCTCGAGAACAGCGTCACGCCGGACACCGACCAGGCCTGCGCGCCCGCCTCCGACGGGGTCCGCCGGGTCCTGCTGGCCGCGCACACCGGGCGCGCCGACATCATCGCGCTGGCCCGCACCGCAGCGGCCCGGCTGACCGCGGCCGGGATCGTCGTCCGGCTGCTGGACGACGAGGCCGTCGACCTGCAGATCGAGGGCGCCGAGGTCGTCGCGTTCGGGCCCGAGGCCGCGCAGGGCGCCGAGATCGTGCTCGTGATGGGCGGGGACGGCACGTTCCTGCGTGCCGCCGAACTCGCGCGCTCCACCGACGCCGCGCTGATCGGGGTCAACCTGGGCCGGGTCGGGTTCCTCGCCGAGACCGAGCCCGAGGCCGTCGAGGAGACCCTCGCCGCCATCGAGCGCTGCGAGTACTCCGTGGAGGAGCGGCTCACCCTGGAGGCGCACGTGTTCGACGCCGACGGGGAGCGGGTGGGCGGCACCTGGGCGCTGAACGAGGCCTCCGTGGAGAAGGTCGAGCGGTCCCGGGTGCTGGACGTGGTGCTGGCCATCGACGGACGGCCGCTGACCAGCTTCGGCTGCGACGGCGTGCTGGCCGCGACCCCGACCGGCTCCACCGCCTACGCCTTCTCCGCGGGTGGCCCCGTCGTGTGGCCCGACGTCGACGCGATCCTGCTGGTGCCCACCAACGCGCACGCGTTGTTCTCCCGGCCGCTGGTCACCTCGCCCAACGCGGTGCTGACCATCGCCATCCCGCCGGACGGGACCCGGGCCCGGGTGTCCGCCGACGGGCGCCGGGTGGTCGACATCCCGGCCGGCGGCCGGGTCGACGTGCGCCGCTCGGACCGGTCGGTGCGCATCGCCCGGGTGCACCCCACGACCTTCGGCGACCGGCTGGTGGCCAAGTTCGGGCTGCCCGTCCGGGGGTTCCGGGACGCCCGGTCCGCGCACGCCGGCCCCGGCCGGGAGCTGGCCCCGACGCGGCGCAACGTGCTGCTGCGCGACGACACCGCGGAGCCGGCCTCGACCCCCGGCACCGGTGAGCAGCACGGAGGGGCACCGCATGGCACCGCGTGAGCGGAAGAAGGCCACCCCGGCGCCCTCGCCGGCGGTCCAGGCGGCGCCCGTGGCGTCGGCGCGGCACGGGGCGCTGAGCGAGGTCCGCATCCACGGCCTGGGTGCCATCGACGACGTGACCCTCGACCTCAACCCGGGGTTGACGGTCGTGACGGGGGAGACCGGTGCCGGCAAGACCATGGTGGTCACCGGGCTCACCCTGCTCTTCGGCGGGCGAGCGGACCCGGGCCGCGTCCGGGCGCAGGGTCGAGCCGGGGTCGAGGGTCGGCTCGTGCTGCCGCCGGACAGCCCGGTGTGGGCGCGGGCCGCCGAGGCCGGCGCCGAGGCCGACGAGGACGGCAGCCTCATCCTCGCGCGCACGGTCAGCGCCGAGGGGCGGTCCCGGGCCTACCTGGGGGGACGCAGCGTCCCCGTCGGCGTCGTCGCCGAGATCGCCGAGGACCTCCTGGCCGTGCACGGCCAGACCGACCAGCTCCGGCTGACCCGTCCGGCCGAGCAGCGCCGGGCCCTGGACAGGTACGCCGGTCCGGCGCACCTCGAGCTGGTCGAGGCCCACCGGGCCGCGCACGCCCGCTGGCGTCAGCTCGCCGAGGACCTCGAGCGCCGACGGACCCAGACCCGCGAGCTCGCGCAGACCGCCGAGGTGCTCCGGCGCGGTCTGGAGGAGATCGCCGCCGTGGCACCCCAGCCCGACGAGGACACGGCACTGGACGCCCAGGCCACCCGGCTGGGCGACGCCGACGCCCTGCGTGGCGCCGCCGACGAGGCCCGGCTCGCGCTGGTCGGTGACACCACCGGCGACCTGGGCGGTGGCGAGGACCTCCCGCAGGACGCGACGACCGCGCTGGCAGCCGCCCAGCGGGCGTTGGCGGCCTCCGGCGACCCGGCCCTCGTCGCCCTGGCCGAGCGGCTGGGTGACGTCGGGGCGGTCGTCGCCGACGTCGGGGTGGAGCTGGCCGGGTACGTCGCCGACCTGGACGCCGACCCCGCCCGCCTGGCCGAGGTGCTGGACCGCCGAGCCGCCATCACCACGCTCGTGCGCACCTACGCCGACCACGGCGCCGGGGTGGGTGGGGTGCTGGCCTGGGCGGAGGACGCCACCGACCGGCTGTCCCAGCTCGACGTCTCCGACGAGGCCCTGGAGGCGCTGACGGCGTCCCGGGACGCGGCCCGTGCCGAGCTGCGGGAGCTGTCCGAGCGGGTCTCGGCCGGCCGGACCGCCGCCGCCGAGGGGTTCGCCGCCGACGTGGGCCGCGAGCTGGCCGGCCTGGCGATGAAGACCGCCCGGGTGTCCTTCGCCGTCACCACCGACCTGGAGTCGCCCGGTCCGGAGGGGGCCGACGAGGTCGCGCTGCTGCTGGCCGCGCACCCCGGCGCCCCCGCCCGCCCGGTGCACAAGGGCGCGTCCGGCGGCGAGCTCTCCCGCGTCATGCTGGCCATCGAGGTGGTCTTCGCCGGTGCCGACCCGGTGCCGGTGATGGTCTTCGACGAGGTCGACGCCGGGGTCGGGGGTCAGGCCGCCGGGGAGATCGGCCGAAGGCTGGCCCGGTTGGCGGGGGAACACCAGGTCGTCGTCGTCACCCACCTGGCGCAGGTCGCGGCGTTCGCCGACACGCACCTGGTGGTCGACAAGACGCCGGACTCCGGGGCCGGGGTGACCGCCACCGACATCCGCGCGGTCGCCGGCGAGGACCGGGTGCGCGAGCTCGCCCGCATGCTGTCCGGGCTCAGCGACAGCGACACGGGGCAGGCGCACGCCCGCGAACTCCTGGCGGTCGCCGGGCAGCCCCAGTGACCTGAGCGGAGGGCCGGGACCGGCCGGCCGAGGTGCCCAGCGCACGCCGGTCGGTGCGGTCAGGCCCTCCGCTTGTCGTAGCCGGCCAGCCCGAACTGCAGCAGCGCGAGGCCGCGTTCCCCGCGGGCCCGCAGCTCCTCCACGAGGTCGTCGGTGCCGTCGGGGCCGAGCACCCGGTCCCGCGCGAGCTCCAGCAGCGCCTGGTAGAGCCCGAGGACGGCGTTCGCGGTCAGCCAGGGCTCCAGTTCGCCGGGCTCGGCGCGGGTCTCCAGGGTGATCTGCTCGGCCAGGGCGTCGGTGAGCTGCCCGAGGATCTCCCGCTCCCGCACCTGCAGGGTCCGGGAGCCGCGGATGACGCGTGCCATCTCCGCCACGGTGCCCGCGGCGCGCGGGTCACCGAGCCGGCTGCACGCCGCGACGATGAACGTGCCGGCCGCGGCGGCGACGGACTCCCCGGCGCGCCGACGCCGCACGGCGTCCAGCAGGGCTGCCTGCATCGGCGGGTCGGCCTCGAAGACCAGGCCCTCCTTGACCGGGAAGTGGTTGAAGACCGTCTTCTCGACCACCCCGGCGCGCTGGGCGATCTCCAGCACACTGACGTGGTCGAAGCCGCGCTCCACGAACAGCGCGGACGCCGCGTCCACGATCGTCTCCCGGGTCTGCTGCCGCCGGACCTCACGCAGGTTCTGCCCGCCGCGGCGGCGCTTGGGCGCGGGCGCACCGGAGGCGGTGCTGCCGGTCGGCGGCGTGTCCGCCGGGGTCGCGGCGGCCCGGGCAGCGGTCGCCGCAGCGCCCTTCGCGGCAGCGCCTTCCACCGCAGCGCGCTTCGGCACGGCGCGCTTGGTCGCAGCGCGCTTCACCGGAGCGCCCTTCGGCGCGGCGCTCTTGGTCGCAGCGCGCTTCACCGGAGCGCCCTTCGGCGCGGCGCTCTTGGTCGCAGCGCGCTTCACCGCAGCGCCCTTCGGCACGGCGCTCTCCGGCACGGCGCGTTCGGCCACCGCACGCTCGGCACGGTCGTCGTCACGCAGTGACGTGTCGTCCACCACGGGGTCGGCGTCCGGCTGTGGACCGGCGTCGGTGGACGACCCGGCGGGGGAGCCGTCAGCGCCGGCAGCGGGGGCGGCGTCCACGTCGGGACCGGGGTCCGGGACGACCGTCAGGCCCGCGTCCAGGACTGCGTCCACGGTCGGCACCGCGGGTTCGGCGACGGCGAGCTCGTCCTCCTCCGGGGAGGCGGCGCGAGCGGCCTCGCGGGCGTGGGCGCGCGCCTGGGCTGCGACGACGTCCTCCGCGCGGACCTCGGCTGCCGTCGCTGTAGCGACCGGCACCTCGATCCCGGTCGCCTCGGACAGGACAGTCGCTGCAGCTCGCCTCGTCCGGGCCCCACCAGTCACCCGAGCCACGCTAGACACCCCACCGGCCGGCCCTCCACGCCGCTCCGGGCGGCGGCCGGGCGAGTCGCCGGGGGGTGGTGTCGTTCACCCTCCGTGAGCGGACGAGTGCGTCTCAGCCGGCCGCGGGAGCGCGTCGGGCGGGAGCGTGATCAGCCCCGCGTGCGACCATCGCGGCCATGCGCATCGGCACCATCCGGCGGAAGAGCGCCGCTGACACGGCCCCTGGGGTGACCGGGACCGTGCGACTGGACCGCCGCACCAAGAACCTGACCAAGCGGCTGCGCCCGGGCGACATCGCGGTCATCGACCACGTGGACATCGACCGCGTCAGCGCGGACTCCCTCGTCTCCTGCAAGGTCGCCGGCGTCGTCAACGCCGCGGCCAGCACCTCGGGCCGTTACCCGAACCTGGGTCCCGGGATCCTCGCCGCGGCCGGCATCCCGCTGCTGGACAACGTCGGCAAGGAGGTCTTCGCCGACCTCAAGGAGGGCACCACCGTCCGCCTGGACGGCGACACCCTCTACGTGGACGACACCGCCGTCGTCACCGGCACGGAGCAGACCGACGAGACCATCGCCGTGGCGATGACCGAGGCCCGCGCGGGTCTGTCCACGCAGTTGGAGGCCTTCGCAGCCAACACGATGGAGTACATGAAGACCGAGCGGGCCCTCCTGCTCGACGGTGTCGGCGTCCCGGACGTGGCGACCCAGATCGACGGCCGGCATGTGCTGATCGTCGTCCGTGGGTACGACTACAAGGAGGACCTCGGGGCGCTGAGGTCCTACGTCCGGGACTACCGCCCGGTGCTGATCGGGGTCGACGGCGGGGCCGACGCGCTCATCGAGGCCGGCTACCAGCCGGACATGATCATCGGGGACATGGACTCGGTCTCGGACTCCGTGCTGCGCTGCGGGGCCGAGGTGGTCGTGCACGCCTACGCCGACGGCCGCGCCCCCGGTCTGCAGCGCGTGCTGGACCTCGGTGTCGAGGCGATCACCTTCCCGGCCGCGGCGACCAGCGAGGACATCGCGATGCTGCTGGCCGACGAGAAGGGCGCCACGCTCATCGTCGCGGTGGGCACGCACGCCACGCTCGTCGAGTTCCTCGACAAGGGCCGCGGTGGCATGGCCTCCACGTTCCTCACCCGCCTGCGGCTGGGCGGCAAGCTGGTCGACGCCAAGGGCGTCTCCCGGCTCTACCGCAGCCGCATCTCGACCCTCGCCCTCGTCCTGCTGGTGCTGGCCGCATTCGTGTCGATCGGGGCCGCGCTCGCCGTCTCGACCACCGGTCAGATCTACCTCGACCTGCTGGTCGACCAGTGGGACAGCCTCGTGTTCTGGTTGGAGAACCTCTTCTCGTGATCGACTTCCGTTACCACCTCGTCTCGCTGATCGCGGTCTTCCTGGCGATCGCGCTGGGCATCGTCATCGGGACCACCGCCCTCAACGGCCAGCTGACCGACAACCTGCGCACCCAGGTCACCGGCCTGCAGGAGGACAAGCGGGCCCTGGAGGACGAGACCCAGGGGCTGCAGGCGCAGCTGGACGCCACTGGCGGGTTCGCCGAGGAGGTCGGCCCCGCGCTGGTCGCCGGCACCCTCACCGGTCGCTCGGTCGTGCTGGTCGTGGGCAACGAGGACGTCGACAGCGACGTGGTCGACGAGATCAGCTCGCTGATCACCGACGCCGGCGCGACCGTCACCGGGACCGTGGAGCTGTCGCCGGCCTACAGCGACCCGGCCACCGCGCAGAGCCTGCAGACCTACGTCACCGGCCCCGGCGGCCTGCCCCCGGGCATCACCGCCCCGGAGACCAGCGACACCGCCGAGCTGGTCGCCAGCCTGCTGGCCCAGGTGCTGGTGATCGCCCCCAGCGGTGCGGTCGCCGAGGACGGCAGCGTCGTCCCCGGCACGGCACCGGACAGCACCGCCACCTCCCAGGTGCTCGCCGGCCTGGCCGCCCTGGACGTGCTCAGCGTGGGCAGCGACTCGGTGAGCGCGGCGGACTACGCGGTGTTCCTCACCGCCGGCGCCGTCACCGGGGACGACGCCGAGGCGCGCAACGCCGCCCTGCTGGACCTGGTCAGCGCGCTGGACGCGCAGGGCTCGGGCGCCGTGGTCAGCGGCAACGCCGCATCCGCCGGCGACGGTGGGCTGGTCGGGGTCATCCGGGCCGACACCGAGGCCTCCACGACCATCTCCACGGTCGACAACGCGAACGCCCCCGAGGGCCGGATCAGCACCGTGCTGGCTCTGTCGAGCGAGGGCCAGGGGACGTCGGGCCGGTACGGTACGGGCGAGGACGCGCAGCCCGTCCCGCCGGTCCCCGCCCGCTGATGGCCTCCCGGCTGGTCCTCGCCGCCCTCGGCGCGGGCGTCGTCCGGGCCGGGCTCGCCGGGGCGCTCGAGGCCGCCGAGCGGCCCGCGGCCGCCCGCTGGCGGCGCACCAACTACGCCCGTCGGCCGCTGACCCTGCTCGGCGGCCCGGTGCTGGCCGCGGCCGCCACCGGGTCGGCGGTGCTGGGCGCCCCGGCGGGGACCCGTGCGGCGGCCGCCCTGGTGGGGACGGTGGGTGCGGTCGTCGGGGGCTACGACGACCTGGCGGGTGCACGTCCTGAGCAGGCCCGGGACAAGGGCCTGGCCGGCCACCTGGCCGCGCTGCGGGCCGGCCGGGTGTCGGCCGGCGCGGTCAAGGTCGCCGGACTCGGTGCGGCGGCGGCCGTCGCGGCCGTGCTGACCCGCCGGGGGACCGGCGCCGGCGCATGGGTGGACGGCGTGCTGACCACCGGCCTGGTGGCGGGCACCGCGAACCTGGTCAACCTGCTGGACCTGCGCCCGGGCCGGGCCGCCAAGGCCGGCTCGCTGCTGGCCGCCGGCACGCTGGCCGGTCCCGTCGGCGGTCTGGTCGCCGGCCCCCTGGGTGCCGCGCTGGCGGTGCTGCCCGAGGACCTGGGCGAGCAGGTCATGCTCGGTGACTGCGGAGCGAACTCCCTGGGCGCGCTGCTGGGTCTCCGGTTGGCCGGTGCGGAGTCCCGGGCGGCCCGCGTGGGCGCACTGGCACTGGTCACCGGGCTCACGCTGGCGAGCGAGAAGGTGAGCTTCACCGCCGTCATCGAGTCCACCCCGGGCCTGCGCGAGCTGGACCGTCTCGGCCGACGCCCCGCCTGAGGTGACCCGCCAGCAGGCCGTGCGCGGCGTCGCCGGGGCTGCCGCGCTCATCGCGGTGCTCACCGTCGTCGCCCGGCTCGCCGGGTTCGGGCGCAGCGTGGTGTTCACCAACACCGTCGGTGCCGCCAGCACCGGTGACACCTACCTGGCCGCCAACAACGTCCCCAACATCGTCTTCGAGGTCGTCGCCGGCGGGGCGCTGGCCAGCCTGATGGTCCCGATGCTGGCCGGCGGGATCGCCGCCGGGGACCGGGAGCAGGTGCGCCAGACCGCCTCGGCGCTGCTGGGCTGGGCGCTGCTGGTGCTCACCCCGTTGGCCGTCGCGCTGGCGCTGCTGGCCCGCCCGATCGCCGTCGGTCTCCTCGGGGACGACGCCGCCGACCCGGCCAAGGTGGACCTGGCCGCCCGTTTCCTGGTCGTCTTCGCCCCGCAGGTCGTGCTCTACGGCATCGGGATCGTGCTGACCGGGGTGCTGCAGGCGCACCGTCGTTTCGCCGGACCCGCGCTGGCCCCGCTGCTGTCCTCGGTCGTCGTCGCCGGGGCCTACCTGACCTTCGCCGGCATCGGCGGCGCGCGGGCGGCGGAGGACCTGTCCCGGCCCGCCGAGCTCGTCCTGGGCGTCGGGACGACGCTCGGGGTGGTCGCGCTGGCCGGCTGCCTGCTGCTGCCGCTGCGCGGTCTGCGCCTGGGGCTGCGGCCCCGGCTGCGGTTCCCGGTGGGGGCGGCGCCGAGGGTGCGCCGGCTGGCCGTGGCCGGGGTGCTGACCCTGGCCGGGCAGCAGCTGGTCGCCGTCGTCGCGATCCGGCTGGCCAACGCCGGGGGCGTGCCCGACGGCACCCAGGTCGTGTACTTCGCCGGCATGACGCTCTTCCTGCTGCCCTGGGCGGCGCTGGCGGTCCCGCTGGCCACGTCGGCCTACCCCGGGCTGTCCGAGCGCGCTGCCCGCGGTGACGACGAGGGCTTCCGCCGGGTGCTGGCCCCGGTGGTG
Source organism: Klenkia sp. AC732 (assembly GCF_979256525.1). Taxonomy (NCBI): domain Bacteria; kingdom Bacillati; phylum Actinomycetota; class Actinomycetes; order Geodermatophilales; family Geodermatophilaceae; genus Klenkia; species Klenkia sp. AC732. The sequence goes on from NZ_CEEDOS010000015.1 coordinate 15,987, forward strand.
GTCCTGGTGGTGGCGCTGTCGGCGCTCGCCGCAGCGGGACTGGTCGCGGTGTCCGGGCCGATGGCGCGGGTGTTCCTCGCCTCCGACCGGGACGCCGCATCGGCGGCCGCCCTGGCCCCGACCATCGTGGCGTTCGTGCCCGGCCTGCTCGGTTACGGGCTGGTCGCGGTGCTGACCCGGGCCCTCTACGCCCGCGGGCTCTGGAAGGCGCCCACCGTGTGCGTCGGCGGGGGATGGCTGGTCGCCGTGGCCGCGGACCTGGTGCTGGCCGGTGTGCTGCCGGGCGACCAGCGGGCCGTCGCGCTGGCCACCGGCCACACGATCGGGGTGACCGTCGCCGGGCTGGGCCTGCTGATGGTGGTCCACCGGGTGGTCGGGGCGCAGGGGCTGGCCGGACTGCCGCGCACCGGCTCCGTCGCCGTCCTGGCCGGGGTGCTGGGCGGTGCTGCGGGGCTGGCCGTCTCCCGCGCGCTGGACTCGGACCCCGTGCCCGGTGGCGGGGTGCTCGCCGCGGTCGGCATCGGCGTCCTGGCCGGGGGCACGGTGCTGGTGGTCGCGGCGGTGGTCATGATGGGACTGGCCCGGCGACCGCTCACGGCCGCCGTGCGCGGGCTCCGGTCCGGCGGGGACGCGGACACCGGGACGGACCGGGCACCGACCGAGGGCACGGACCGAGCAGACAGGGGTGACCGGTGACCGAGCAGGAGCAGCAGGTGCTCGCCGGGCGCCGGGTCGCGCAGGTGCTGGCCACCAGCACCGGCGGGGTCGGCACGCACGTCCGGTCGGTGCTGGCCGCGCTGGGCCGTGCCGGGGCGCAGGTCCGGGTCTGCGGGCCGGCTGCGACCGACGCACTCTTCGGTTTCGCCGCGCTCGCGGCCTTCCGGCCGGTGGGCATCTCGGCCGGGCTGGACCCGGTCGCCGACCTGCGGGCCGTCCGCGCGCTCGCCCGGGCCACCGCCGACGTCGACCTGGTGCACGCCCACGGGCTGCGCGCCGGCCTGGTCGCGGCCGCCGCCCGCCGCGCCGGCCGGGCCACCCACCCGCTCGTGGTCACCCTGCACAACGAGCTGCCCCCCGGCGGGGGGCTCAAGCGCGCCGTGCTCGCCCGCGCGGAGGCCGCCACCGTCCGGGCCGCCGACGTGGTGCTGGCGGCGTCGGGGGACCTGGCCGAGAACGCCACCCGGCTCGGCGCCCGCGACGTCCGGGTCGCCCCGGTGTCCGCCCCGCCGCTGCCCGCCCCGCAGCGGGACCGGGCGCAGGTCCGCGCCGACCTCGACCTGGACGGCGACCGGCCGCTGGTGGTCGCCGTGGGCCGGTTGCACCCGCAGAAGGGCTACGACACCCTGCTGGACGCCGCACGCAGCTGGACCGACGCCCTCGTCGTCGTCGCCGGTGACGGACCGCTCGAGCAGCCCCTGCAGTCCCGCATCGACGCCGAGGGCCTGCCGGTGCGGTTGCTGGGGCGGCGCGCCGACGTCGCCGACCTGCTCGCCGCCGCCGACGTGTGCGTGCTGCCCTCGGTCTGGGAGGCCCGCTCGCTCACCGCCCAGGAAGCGCTGCGCTCGGGCACCCCGCTGGTCGCGACCCGGGTCGGCGGCATCCCCGAGCTGGTCGGTGACGCCGCGGTGCTGGTGCCCGCCGGTGACGCCGGTGCACTCGCCGACGCGGTCACCGCCGTGCTCACCGACCCGGCGCTGCGCGACCGGCTGACTGCAGCAGGGCCGGCCCAGGCGGCCCGCTGGCCCGACGAGGCGGGCACCGCCCGCCAGCTCGTCGCCCTCTACCGCGAGCTGCTCGGACCGGCGGACCGGTGACGGTCGCCCGCCGGGCCCTGGTGGTCCTGCTGGCGTCGGTGGCCGTGCTCCTCGGCCTGGGAGCGCCGGCCGGTGCCGCCGAGGAGACCTCCTACGCCGCGGACCGGGTCGTCGTCCTCGGCGTCCCCGGGCTGGTCTGGTCCGACGTGGACCCCGACGTCATGCCGCAGACGTGGACGCTCGCGCAGGAGTCCGCGATCGGCGCGCTCAGCGTCCGGGCCGCGCGCTCCACCACGTGCGTCCTGGACGGCTGGGCCACCCTCGGGGCGGGCAACCGTGCGCGCTGGGCCCAGGCCGTCGAGCCGATCCCGCCCGTGCCGCTGCCGCCCGACCCCGGCGCGGAGGCCCAGGACGACCTGCCGGCCGCCGTCCCGGACATCTTCGGACCCGACACCCCCGAGGACACCTCGCTGTCCTACTGCGGGCTCCAGGAGCAGGTCGCCAACGTCGGGATCGCCGCCCCGGCGGTTGCCGTCGCCCGGGTCGCCGAGGACGAGGCCACCGCGCGGTTCGGCGCCGAACCCGGCGCCCTCGGGGACGCCGTCCCCTGCGTCAGCACCGTCGGCCGGGCGGCGTCCGTGGCCGCCGCCGGCCCGCAGGCGACGCTGACCCAGGTGGGGGAACTGCCCGCCGACGCGGCCGGCATCGCCGGGGTGGTCGCCGGGTGTCCGCTGACGCTGGTCTCGCTGGGCGACCTCACCGACGCCGGCGCGCCCAGTGCCGACGAGACCGACACCGGCACCCAGCCGCTGCCCCGCGGTGCCGCCCTGGGCCAGGTCGACCAGGCCGTCGGCGCCGTGCGCGCCGCACTCACCACGCTGCCCGGGGACACCCTGCTGCTCGTCCAGGGTGTGTCCGAGGTCAACGACGGCCGCCCCCAGCTGCACGTCGCGATCGCGAACGGCCCCGGCTACGACGGCGGCTGGCTCACCTCCGCCAGCACCGGGCGGGCGCCGTTCGTGCAGCTGATCGACACCGCGCCCACCGCGCTGCGCGCCCTGGGACTGGACGAGCCGACCTCGATGAACGGCCAGCCGATGAGCGCCACGGGGGAGCGGCCGGCACTCGCCCGGGCCGTGGCCGACCTCGACGAGGCCAACACCCGGGCGATCGTGCACAACCGCACGACCGGGGACTTCTTCTGGATCCTGGTGCTGGTGTCGGCGGTCGTCGTCGGACTGGGGCTGCTCACCCTCGGCGGCTGGCGGGCCCCGCGGTACACCCCGCAGCGGCTGCGCGACTGGTGGGCCCGCCGGCAGCCCAGCATCGCCACCCGCAACCGGCTGCGCCGCTTCGTCCGGCCGGTCTGCCTGGCCGCCGCGTCACTGCCGGTGGCCACCTACCTGGCCAGTGCCGTGCCCTGGCAGGACGGCGGCGCCCCCCGGACGGCGCTGGCCGGCTCCGTCGCCGTCCTCACCGCGCTGGTCACCCTCGTCGCCTCCCTCGGCCCGTGGCGGCGCCGGCGGCTGGGCCCCGCGGTCGCCGTCCTCGTGGTCACCCTGGTCACCCTCCTCGGAGACGTCGTCACCGGCTCGCACCTGGAGCTGGACGGCCTGCTGGGCTACGACGCGATCGTCGCCGGCCGGTTCACCGGCTACGGCAACCTCACCTTCGGCCTGCTCGCGGTCAGCGGGCTGCTGCTGACCGCGGGCCTGGCCGTGGTTCTGGCCCGACGCTCGGCGGGTGGGGGACGGCGGCAGGTGCTGCTGGTGACCCTCGTCGTGGGTGTCGTCGTCACCGGGCTGATCGGCGCGCCCTCGCTGGGCCGGGACTTCGGCGGCGTGCTGGCCGCGGTGCCGGGGTTCCTGCTGCTGGCCATGCTGCTGGCCGGCATCCGGGTCACCGTCGTCCGGCTGGTGGCCGTGCTGGGCGTGGCCGTGCTCGCCGTGGGCACCGTCGCGGTGCTGGACTGGCGGCAGCCCCCCGCGGAGCGCAGCCACCTGGGCCGGTTCGTCGCCCAGCTGGTCGACGGGCAGGCCTGGACGGTGGTCAGCCGCAAGGCCGAGGCCAACCTGGGCATCCTGGTCGGGAGCCCGCTGTCCTGGACCCTGGCCGTCGCCCTCGTCGCGGCGCTGTGGCTGCTGCGCCCGGGTGGCCTGCTGCGCAGCCGGCCGGTCGGCAGCCCCGGGGACCTGCCCGCGGCCGACGTCCTGGTGCTGCGGGCCGCCCTGGTCGCCACCGCGCTGAGCCTGACTATCGCCGCCGCGGTCAACGACTCCGGCGTCGCCGTCCCGGCCACCGCGGCGACCCTGCTGGTGCCGCTGCTGGTGTGGTTGGCCGCTGCCCCGCGGCGCCTGCCGGACGGTGACGCAGCACCCGCGGCGGACGACGGGGGAGCGGCTGGGGACCGTGTTAGCGTGAGCGCCCGTGGGTCGACTGGCTGAAACGCGGAATCTGCTCCCCAACTCGCAACCGACGAAGTTCGTCTTCGTGACCGGTGGCGTCGTCAGCTCCCTGGGCAAGGGACTGACCGCGAGCTCGCTGGGGGCCCTGCTCTCGGCCCGCGGTCTGCGGGTGACGATGCAGAAGCTGGACCCCTACCTCAACGTGGACCCGGGCACGATGAACCCGTTCCAGCACGGCGAGGTCTTCGTCACCGAGGACGGCGCCGAGACCGACCTGGACATCGGGCACTACGAGCGCTTCCTGGACGCCGACCTCACCGGGCGGGCCAACGTGACGACCGGGCAGGTCTACTCCGACGTCATCGCCAAGGAGCGGCGCGGGGAGTACCTGGGCGACACCGTGCAGGTCATCCCGCACATCACCAACGAGATCAAGGCCCGGATGCTGGCCGGCGCAGACTCCGCCGAGCGGGTCGACGTCGTCATCACCGAGATCGGCGGCACCGTCGGCGACATCGAGTCGCTGCCCTTCCTGGAGGCCGCGCGCCAGGTCCGGCACGAGCTGGGCCGGGACAACTGCTTCTTCCTGCACATCTCCCTGGTGCCCTACATCGCGCCGTCCGGTGAGCTGAAGACCAAGCCGACCCAGCACTCGGTCGCCTCGCTGCGCAGCATCGGCATCCAGCCCGACGCGCTGGTCTGCCGTTCCGACCGGGAGATCGGCGAGGGCCTCAAGCGCAAGATCAGCCTGATGTGCGACGTCGAGGCCGAGGGCGTCATCTCCTGCGCCGATGCCCCCTCGATCTACGACATCCCCAAGGTGCTGCACACCGAGGGCCTGGACGCCTACGTCGTCCGCCGGCTGGGGCTGCCCTTCCGGGACGTCGACTGGACCGTCTGGGGCGACCTGCTGGACCGGGTGCACAACCCCCAGCGCACGGTCACCGTCGGCCTGGTCGGCAAGTACATCGACCTGCCCGACGCCTACCTGTCGGTCACCGAGGCGCTGCGTGCCGGCGGGTTCGCCAATCACACCCGGGTGCAGATCCGCTGGGTGCCCAGCGACGAGTGCCAGACGCCGGAGGGTGCGGCCACCGCGCTGCACGGCGTCGACGCGGTCTGCATCCCCGGCGGGTTCGGTGTCCGCGGCATCGAGGGCAAGCTCGGCGCGATCCGGCACACCCGGGTCAACGGCATCCCGACGTTGGGGCTGTGCCTGGGGCTGCAGTGCATGGTCATCGAGACCGCCCGCGACCTGGCCGGCATCCCCGACGCCAACTCCGCGGAGTTCGACCCGGACACCGAGCACGCCGTCATCTCCACGATGGCCGAGCAGCTCGACGTCGTGGCCGGCGACCGGGACATGGGCGGCACGATGCGGCTGGGCTCCTACCCGGCCGCGCTGGTCAAGGGCTCGGTCACCGCCGCCGCCTACGGCTCCACCGAGATCACCGAGCGGCACCGGCACCGCTACGAGGTCGCCAACGCCTACCGCGACCAGCTGTCCGCGGCCGGCCTGGTCTTCTCCGGCACCTCACCGGACGGCACGCTGGTGGAGTTCGTCGAGCTGCCCGCCGACGTGCACCCCTTCTTCGTCGGCACCCAGGCGCACCCCGAGCTCAAGAGCCGTCCGACCCGGCCGCACCCGCTGTTCGCGGCGTTCGTCAAGGCCGCAGTGGGCTTCCAGGAGTCCGCCCGGCTGCCGGTGCCCGAGGCCGCCGAGATGGGCATCTGATGTACGAGGTCCTCGCCTCCGAGAAGGTCTACTCGGGGCGGGTCATCTCGCTGCGGCGGGACACGGTGGCGATGCCCGAGGGCGGCACGTCGGTCCGTGAGGTCGTCGCGCACCCGGGTGCGGTCGGTGTCGTCGCGCTGGACGAGGACGGCGCGGTGGTGATGCTCAAGCAGTACCGGCACCCGATCGGTGAGCACCTGTGGGAGCTGCCGGCGGGCCTGCGCGACGCCGAGGGCGAGCCGCCGCTGGAGACGGCGAAGCGCGAGCTGGCCGAGGAGGTCGGGCTCGCCGCGGAGCGCTGGCAGCTGCTCACCACCTCCTACTCGACGCCGGGATTCTGCGACGAGCAGGTCGGGCTCTACCTGGCCGAGGGCCTGTCGACCGTGGACCGGCCCGAGGGCTTCACGGTGGAGCACGAGGAGCTGGACATGACCGTCGAGCGCGTGCCGCTGGACACCGCGGTGCAGATGGTCTTCGACGGCACGGTGCGCAACGCGCTGGCCGTCATCGGGCTGCTCGCCGCGACCCGCGCCCGCACGTCCTCACCGCAGCTGCGCCCGGTCGACACCGGCTTCTGAGCCCAGGCGCAGGCCCAGCCGGCGCAGTTCCAGCTCGGCGAGGGCCTGCGTCGCGGCCGGGTCCCGGTCCCGCCAGGCGGCACCGGTCCCGGCCGGCAGCGCGGCCAGCGCGGTGAGCGGGGCGGTCGCGACGGCGCGGGCGGCCAGCAGCTCGAGGTCCAGCCGGGTGGTCGCGGCCGCCTGCCGGGCCCAGCCCAGCCGCCACGGCAGCCAGCGCACCAGCGCCCAGCCGACGGGGATCACCACCAGCGCGACGGCGAGCACCAGCGCCAGGGTGGCGACGGCGTCCTGCAGGCCCTGCCCGGCCCCGGCCACCCCGCTGCCGGAGTCGCCCAGTGCCTGGAAGGGCACCGCCAGGTCGTCGCCGACCAGCGGCACGTCCTCGGCGACCCCGGCAGCGTCGCCCATGGTGACGCTGATCGAGCGACCCAGGTCCTCGACCGCGACGCCGGGCTCGGCCAGCACCAGCACCGCGCGGTGCACGACCCGGGCCAGCCACACCCACAGCGCCGCCCAGGCGAGCAGGCCGACGTCGGCGGCGAGCTGGCGGCTCCGCAGGGCGGGTCGTTCGGCGTAGAGCAGCATCGCGGGGCCCCCGGTCTCCGTCGGGGCCGGCGGACCCCGTGCCCGGCCATTCTCGCGGTGCCGGTGCCCCGGCGTGTCCCGGGGCGGGAGCGGCGGGCGTCCGGTGGAGTGGGGGGCGTGGCCGACGTCGCGGTGGAGCGGGTGGTGACCGGGTACCTGGACCACCTGACCGTCGAACGCGGGCTGTCGGCCAACACGACCAGCTCCTACCGGCGGGACCTGCGCCGGTACTGCGCCTTCCTGGACGCCGCCGGGGTCCGGGGGCTGGGCGAGGTCGCCGAGTCCGACGTGACCGGGTTCCTCACCGCCCTGCGCACCGGGGACGACGAGCACCCGCCGCTGTCGGCCACCTCGGCGGCCCGGGCGGTGGTCGCCGTCCGCGGGCTGCACCGGTTCGCCCTGCTCGACGGTCTGGTGCCCGACGACGTCGCCGCCCAGGTCAAGCCGCCCGCGCCGGCCCGGCGGCTGCCCAAGGCGGTCACCGTCGAGCAGGTCGAGGCGCTGCTGGAGGCCGCCGGCCTGGACGAGGGCCCGCGCGGGCTGCGGGACCGGGCGCTGCTGGAGCTGCTGTACGGCACGGGGGCGCGGATCTCCGAGGCCGTCGGGCTGGCGGTGGACGACCTGGACCTGACCCACGGGTCGGTCCGGCTGGCCGGCAAGGGCGGCAAGCAGCGGGTGGTGCCGGTGGGCAGCTACGCCGTCCGGGCGGTGGAGGCCTACCTGGTCCGCGGCCGTCCGGCGCTGGCCACCGGGTCCGGCGTGCGGGGTGCGCTGTTCCTCAACGCCCGGGGCGGTCGGCTGTCCCGCCAGTCGGCCTGGGCGGTGCTGCGCACGGCGGCGGAGCGGGCCGGGCTCGCCGAGGTCGCGGACCTGTCGCCGCACACCCTGCGGCACTCCTTCGCCACGCACCTGCTCGACGGCGGGGCCGACGTCCGGGTGGTCCAGGAGCTGCTCGGGCACGCCTCGGTGACGACGACGCAGGTCTACACGCTGGTGACCGTGGACCGGCTGCGTGAGGTGTACGCCACATCCCACCCGCGTGCCCTGCACTGACCTCGGGAAGCGCGCCTTCCCGCGCTACGGCGTTGCTCTGGGTCGATGTCTGCTCACCACGGGTGGTCACACACCCGTGCAGCACTGCCGATGACGGTGTCGGAGGGCGACAAGTCGACACGGCGACAGCCGGGACGACCCGCCACCGGGGACTGCACCAGCTGCACCGAGGGAAGAGGCACCGAGGATGGCGACACCCGTCGTGACGAGCTCCGCCGTCGCGCACCCGCACGTGGGGGCGCCGGAGGTGGAGATGGGCGTGCCCGCCGGCCGCCAGGACCCCGCGCGTGCGCGGCAGCGTCCGCTGCCCACGCCCAAGCCCATCGACCGGCACGGACCGGCCCGCATCGTGGCGATGTGCAACCAGAAGGGCGGCGTCGGCAAGACCACGTCGACCATCAACCTGGGTGCCGCCCTCGTCGAGCAGGGCCGCCGCGTGCTGCTCGTCGACCTGGACCCGCAGGGCGCGCTCTCGGTGGGCCTGGGCATCCAGTCCCAGCAGCTGGAGCGCACCGTCTACAACGCGCTCATGGAGCGGCACACCACGCTGCGCGACGTCATCGTCCGCGACGTCGGCAACGTCCGCGGCCTGGACCTGGCGCCCTCCAACATCGACCTGTCCGCCGCCGAGGTGCAGCTGGTCTCCGAGGTCGCCCGCGAGCAGTCGCTGCTGCGGATCCTGGCCGAGGTGCGCCAGGAGTACGACTACGTCCTCATCGACTGCCAGCCGTCCCTGGGCCTGCTGACCGTCAACGCGCTGACCGCCGCGCAGGGCGTGATCATCCCGCTGGAGTGCGAGTTCTTCTCCCTCCGCGGCGTCGCCCTGCTGGTGGACACCATCGACAAGGTCAAGGAGCGCCTCAACCCCTCCCTGGAGGTCGACGGCATCCTGGCCACCATGTACGACTCGCGGACCGTGCACGCCCGCGAGGTCTTCAGCCGGGTCGTCGAGGCCTTCGGCGACACCGTCTTCCAGACCGTCATCACCCGCACCGTCCGCTTCCCCGAGACCACCGTGGCCGGTCAGCCGATCACCACCTGGGCCTCCACGTCCATCGGCGCCCAGGCCTACCGCGACCTGGCCAAGGAGGTCCTCGCACTGTGACCCGTCGCCCCGTCCTCCCCGGCGCGAGCGAGCTCTTCTTCCGTCGCACGGACGCCCCCTCCGTCGGCCCGGCCCCCGCGCCGGTGTCCGAGCTGCCTTCCCTCGCCGCCGCCGCGTCCTCCCCGGCGCTGCGCGGCAACGCCTCCCGCCGTCCCGAGGACGACGACGCCCCCGTCGGCGTGGACGACGCCGCCCCCGGCGCCACCCCGCTGCAGCTGGTCCGGGACACCCCCGACGAGCTGTCCTCGGTGCGCAGCGCCCTGCCTGCCGTCGGGCCGGCGGTCCGGGCCCGGCGGAGCGCCCGTGAGCGCACCAAGCACGAGGAGAAGATCACCGTCTACTGCTCCGCAGAGGAGCTGCTGGCCATCGAGAGCGCCCGGCTGGTCCTGCGCGGCCAGCACGGCGTGGTGGCCGACCGCGGGCGGATCGTCCGCGAGGCGGTCGCGGTGCTGCTGGCCGACCTGGAGTCCCACGGCGAGGACTCGGTCCTGGTGCGGCGGCTGCGGCAGGGCTGACCGGAGGGGCGGGTGGGGGACCGGGCGGTGCTCGGTCCCCGGTCCTGTCGGTGGGTCGCCCTAGGCTCGGCCCCGTGATCACGCCGTGACCGCGCTCGCCGAGCGCCCCGACGTCGCCCCGGGCGACGCCGGGCGGTTCACCGTGCGGCTGGTCAACTTCGAGGGCCCCTTCGACCTGCTGCTGCAGCTGATCGGCCGGCACCAGCTCGACGTCACCCAGATCGCGCTGTCCCGCGTCACCGACGACTTCATCGCCCACCTGCGGGCCCTGGGCGACGAGCTCGACCTGGACCAGGCCTCGGAGTTCCTGCTGGTCGCGGCCACCCTGCTCGACCTCAAGGCCGCGCGGCTGCTGCCGGCCGCCGACGTCGAGGACGAGGAGGACCTGGCCGCCCTGGAGGCCCGGGACCTGCTCTTCGCCCGGTTGCTGCAGTACCAGGCCTACAAGCGGGTCACCGGGTTCCTGCGCGAGCGGGAGGCCGAGGCCGCCCAGCGCTTCCCCCGCGACGTGGCGCTGGAGCCCCGGTTCGCCGCCCTGCTGCCCGAGGTGCTGCTCGGGGTCACCCCCGAGCAGTTCGCCGCGCTGGCCGCCCAGACGCTGACCCCCAAGCCGCCGCCGACGGTCAGCGTCACCCACCTGCACGCCCCCGCCGTCAGCGTGTCCGAGCAGCTGCTGCTGGTCCGCGGCCGCGTCGCCGACGCCGGGCGCATCGACTTCGCCACCCTCGCGGGCGACTGTGTGCACACCCTGGAGAAGGTGGCCCGGTTCCTGGTGCTGCTGGAGCTGTACCGGCAACGACTGGTCGACTTCGAGCAGGAGACGCCGCTGGGCGAGCTCACCGTGCTCTGGACCGGGCCGGTACCGGGGGAGGACCCGGGGGCGGTGCTGTGACCGGCCCCGACGTGACCGGCCCCGACCCGACCGGCCCCGACGACGGGTTCTCCTGGGACCGGGTCGCCGCGGAGCTGGCCGCCGCCGAGGCCGCCGACGAGCAGGCCGAGGTCGACGACTGGGACCAGGCCGCCACCGCGCTGGCCGCCTCGCTGGGCATCCCGGTGCGCCAGGCGCCGGAGCTGCCGCCGGCCGTCCCCGAGCCGGCCGCGGCACCACCACGGCCCCGGGTCGAGCTGGAGGACCTGCCGCTGCGGCCGCTGGACGAGGTGTCGGTGGAGGAGGCGTCGGTCGAGGACAGGGCGCCCGACGTCCCCGACGACGCCGACCCGCACGCACTGCTCGGCGCCCTGGAGGCGCTGCTGTTCGTCGTCGACACCCCGGTGGACGAGGGCACGCTGGCTGCGACCCTGCGCTGCCCGGTCGGCACGCTGCGCCGGGCGCTGGCCGAGCTGGGGGAGTCCTACGACGCCCGCGAGGCCGGGATGGTGCTCCGCCGGGTCGGCGAGGGCTGGCGGCTCTACACCCGGGAGGCGCACGCCGGGGTCGTCGAGCGGTACCTCCTGGAGGGTCAGCGCAGCCGGCTGACCCAGGCCGCGCTGGAGACCCTCGCGGTCATCGCCTACCGGCAACCGGTCACCCGTGCGCGGGTCTCGGCCATCCGTGGCGTGGGTGTGGACGCGGTGGTGCGTACCCTGGTCAGCCGGGGTCTGGTCTACGAGTGCGGTACCGACCCCGACAGCGGTGGGGGGCTCTACGCCACGACCCCGCTGTTCCTCGAACGGCTGGGTCTGACCGGCCTCGACGAGCTCCCCGAGCTCGCCCCGCTGCTGCCCGAGGCCCAGACCGTGCTCGACGAACACCCAGGATCTTGAGGACCACCATGAGCGAGAACACCACCCCCACCGACGAGCCCACCCCTGAGCAGGGTGACGAGCAGGGCGTCTGGTCCGAGGACATGGAGCTCGCCCCGGCCCACCCCGGCGACCGCGAGGACGCCCCGGAGCCGGAGGAGAAGCACGCCGAGCGGCTGCAGAAGGTCCTCGCCCGCGCCGGTGTCGGCTCCCGCCGGGTCTCCGAGGAGATGATCGACGAGGGCCGCATCGCGGTGAACGGCAAGACCGTCCTCGTGCAGGGCATGCGGGTGGACCCCCGCACCGTGCAGATCGCCGTGGACGGCGTGCGCATCGAGGTCCGCAACGACCGGGTCACCTACGCGCTCAACAAGCCCTTCGGCGTCATCACCGCGATGAGCGACGACCGCGGTCGGCCCACCGTCGGGGACATGGTGGGCGACCTGCAGAAGGGCATCGTGCACGTCGGGCGGCTGGACCAGGACACCGAGGGCCTGCTCATCCTCACCACCGACGGCGAGCTCGCCCACCGGCTGGCGCACCCCTCCTACGAGGTCAAGAAGACCTACATGGCGCAGGTCTCGGGCAGCGTGCCGCGCGACCTGGGCCGGCGCCTCAAGGACGGCATCACCCTCGAGGACGGGCCGGTCTCCGTCGACGGCTTCGAGCTGATGGACACCCACGCCGGGCAGTCCGTCGTGGAGATCGTGCTGCACGAGGGCCGCAAGCACATCGTGCGCCGGCTGCTGGCCGAGGTGGGCCTGCCCGTCTCCCGGCTGACCCGCACCGCCGTGGGCCCGGTCCAGCTGGCCCGGATGCGCACCGGCGTCATCCGCAAGCTGTCGCGCGCCGAGGTCGGCTCGCTGCAGGAGCTCGTCGGGCTCTGAGCGCCCCGCGCAGCGCAGGGGGCGGGTGGCAGCCGCTCTCTAGACTCGATCGAGGTGCCCGGCGACCCGGGCACCGGTTCCACGATGTCAGGAGAGTGCAGTGGCCGTCCGAGCCATCCGGGGTGCGACCCAGGTCGACGCCGACGACCGCGACCAGGTCCTCGAGGCGACCCGCGAACTCGTCGCCACGGTGCTCGAGCGCAACGAGCTCACCGGCGAGGACCTGATCAGCATCCTGTTCACCGCCACCCCCGACCTGGTCAGCGAGTTCCCCGCGCTGGCCGCCCGGGAGCTGGGGCTGGGCGACGTGCCGCTGATGTGCGCCACCGAGATCGCCGTACCGCACGCCCTGCCGCGGGTGCTGCGGCTGATGGCGCACGTGGACACCCCCCGGCCCCGGGCCGAGGTCCAGCACGTGTACCTGCGTGGCGCCGTCGCCCTCCGCCGGGACATCGCCCAGTGACCGCCCCCTTCCAGGGTCAGGTCACCCTCGACGGCCCCTCGGGCACCGGCAAGTCCAGTGTCGCCCGCATGGTCGCCACCCGGCTCGGTGCGGCCTACCTGGACACCGGCGCCATGTACCGGGCGGCCACCGTCGCCGTCCTGGACGCCGGCGTCGAGCTGGAGGACGCCGGCGCCGTCGAGCGGACGGTGGCGGCCGCCGACATCCGGGTCGGCACGTCCGCCGACACCGAGACGGTGACCGTCGACGGCGTCGACGTCGCCACCCGGATCCGCGGGGGAGAGGTGACCCGGGCCGTCTCGCCGGTGTCCGCCGTCCCCGCCGTGCGGCGGTTGCTGGTGGACCGACAGCGGTCCCTGGTCGCCGACGCGCACGCCGTCGTCGTCGAGGGGCGGGACATCGGCACCGTCGTCCTGCCCGACGCGACGGTGAAGGTCTACCTGACCGCCGCCCCGGAGGCCCGGGCGCAGCGGCGGGCCGGACAGCTCGGCGTCACCGACGCCGGCGAGGTGGCGGCCCTGGCCGCCGACCTGCGCCGCCGGGACGAGTACGACAGCAGCCGCGCGGACAGTCCGCTGCGGCCGGCCCAGGACGCGATCGTCGTCGACAGCACCGACCTGGACCGCGATGCGGTCGTCGAGGCCGTCGTCGAGCTCGCGCTGCAGGCCGCACGAGCAGGAGAACGCACATGAGCAAGACCCCGAACCCCGTCGTCGCCGTCGTCGGACGGCCCAACGTGGGCAAGTCCACCCTGGTCAACCGTTTCATCGGCCGCCGCGCCGCCGTCGTGCAGGACATCCCGGGCGTCACCCGCGACCGGATCAGCTACGAGGCGCTGTGGAACGGCAAGACGTTCACCGTCGTGGACACCGGCGGCTGGGAGCCCAAGGCGTCCGGCATGGCCGCCTCGATCGCCCGGCAGGCCGAGTACGCGATGAAGACCGCCGACGTGATCGTGCTGGTCGTCGACGCCTCGGTCGGCGTCACCGAGACCGACCTGTCGGCCGCGCGCGTGCTGCGCCGGTCCACCACCCCGGTGATCCTGGTCGCCAACAAGGTCGACGACGAGCGCGGTGAGGCCAACGCCGCCGAGCTGTGGTCCCTGGGCCTGGGCGAGCCGTTCAGCGTCAGCGCGCTGCACGGCCGCGGCGCCGGTGACCTGCTCGACCTGGTCCTGGACGCGATGCCCGAGGCGCCCCGCGAGTCCCTGGAGGAGGGTGGCCCGCGCCGGGTGGCCCTGGTCGGTCGGCCCAACGTGGGCAAGTCCAGCCTGATCAACCGGCTCTCGAAGTCCGAGCGCTCGGTCGTGGACTCCGTCGCCGGCACCACCGTCGACCCGGTGGACTCCCTGGTCACCCTGGGCGGGGAGCAGTGGCGCTTCGTGGACACCGCGGGCCTGCGCCGCAAGGTGGGGACGGCGAGCGGCACGGAGTACTACGCGAGCCTGCGCACCGAGGCCGCCATCGAGGCCTCGGAGGTGGCGATCGTGCTGCTGGCCGCCGACGAGGTCATCAGCGAGCAGGACCAGCGGGTCATCACCCAGGTCATCGAGTCCGGCCGCGCGCTGGTCATCGCGATCAACAAGTGGGACACCCTGGACGAGGACCGGCACGCCCAGCTGGAGAAGGAGATCGAGCGCGACCTGTCCCGGGTGAAGTGGGCGCACCGGGTCAACATCTCCGCGCTCAAGGGCCGTGGCGTGAACAAGCTCGCCGACCACCTGCGGGACGCCCTCGCCTCGTGGGAGTACCGCATCCCGACGGCAGAGCTGAACAACTTCATCCGCGCGCTGGTCCAGGAGACCCCGCCCCCGCCCCGAGGTGGCAAGGTCCCCAAGATCAAGTACGTGACGCAGGCCGACGTCCGCCCGCCGCGGTTCGTGGTCTTCTCCACGGGGTTCCTGGAGGCCGGCTACCGGCGCTTCCTGGAGCGCAAGCTGCGGGAGAAGTGGGGCTTCGAGGGCACCCCGATCGACGTGTCGATCAAGGTCCGGGAGACCAAGGCGCGGGACGCCCGCAAGCGCTGACCCGCTCCCCGGGGCCTCCAGGGCGTCGGGTAGTCTCTTCCATGCAGCTCACCGGCGCCACGGCGTCGCGAGCTCGGGCTGTAGCGCAGCTTGGTAGCGCACTTGACTGGGGGTCAAGGGGTCGCAGGTTCAAATCCTGTCAGCCCGACAGAGATAGAGCAGGTCAGAGGCGGGTCGACCGAAACGGCCGGCCCGCCTTTCGGCTGAGTACAGCCACGGGTACAGCCACGCGGTGCTTGGGACGTCCCGAGACGCGGTGAGCGGTGGCGCATCGACGATCGTGGGCGTCCTCGGGTGTGACTTCAGCGAATCACTTTCGCCTGGCGCTCATCCGTGTCACCAATCGTGGGCTGCGTCGATCCCGTCAGCGGCTTCGCGTCGTAGCGCAGGCGCGATGTTCCCCTGTACACGTCCGCTGTGCGATCCAGCCGTGAGCTTGTGCACCGTCACCACGGCTGCACAGGCAGCGCCCCTCCTGCATGCGTGTCACCCGGGGTGCATCAGGTGTGTCTGGGTTGGCCCGGTCCCGGTCCAGACGCCGGGATGGGTTGACCGTCACTGTGGGGTGAGACTCCGCGTCTGTCTCCCTGCGTCCCGACGCATCACAGGGTCATCTGCCGCGCCGGCGATGGTCCATGGGCGGGGCTTGCACATTGAAGCGCACCCTCCGTCTGCACCATCAGCACATCGAGCTCCGCGGGCCTGAGTCGTTGCCATGGAGGCGAACGAGCCGGTGGGGGGCAGTCATGTTCGCCGTGCGCCCCGTGACGCCGGTTGTTGCCTCCCCGTCCGAGCAGAACACGTGTTCCCGCTGGCTGCCCGCAGGCTCACCGCCGGGCAGGCCATGGTGCGGGTCGTCGTGGTCGCCGACGAGACCTGCGACGACGCCGGGTCGGTGCACCGGCTGGTCACCCGCTGGGCGGAGAACGAGCACCGGGCCGGGCTGACCACCGCCGAGCGGGCCGACGTCATCGGGTAGTTGTCGGCGCTCGGGGTCAGCGCCATGCAGGTCGCCCGGCGCACTCGTGCCACCAAGTCCGAGGTGACCGTCGCCCTGGCCGTGACCGCCTCCGAGCTGGCCCGGGCCGCCACCGTCACCTGCAGGCACTGGGCTACGTCCTGGGCGACGTCGAGCGCCGCGCCTGCTGGCAGGACCCCCTCCCCACCGACTGACCCCATCGCTCACTGACACCGGCCCCGGTGGGCCGCACGCCCAAGTGCGGCCCACCGGCGATCCAGCCCCAGGGCACTCGCCCTGGGGATGCCGGCCGGCGGCGGTGGTCGCGCGCACCCGGCGCTGAGGCGTGCGGCAGGCCTGACGGCCCGAAGCGCTGGCAGCAGCGGACACCCTGGCAGCCCGGATTTGCGCTCACCCGGCCCTCCGTTCGCAAGGCGGTCAAGGCCTACGGAGTGCGTAGTACCTGAACCGGATCCCGCAGGCTGGCCGTGATCGCTGAGGGCACCTGGGCCAGAACAGCGCCCACGACGGCGCAGACGGGCACGGCCCAGATCAGGTCGAAGGGCAGCAGGGTGCCGAAGCGCCAGTGGACGATGACGAGACTGAGGACCAGCCCCACGAGGGCACCGGCGGAGAAGACCAGTAGACCTTGAGTCATGACCAGGCCGATGATTCCGGCCCGAGTGGCACCCAGCGCTCTGCGTCGGCCGAACTCCTGGCGCCGGGAGTGCACCATCAGAAAGGACAGGAACGCCAGGACCACGGAGCCTGCAGCAAGTGTGATGAGCACGAAAGTCTGCCCGAACCGGTTGACGGTCGTGGAGATGCTTGCCCGTAGCTCCTCGGCGTCATCAGATTGGCCGACGACGATCTGACCTGGTTTGGTCGATTCCGACAGGGCGGCCAGGATGCGCGCGGTGGCCGACGTGTCAGCAAGGGCCACGCAGGTCACGACCAACGAGTGGACTGTCTCCGCATCGGAGAAGACCAGGACGTGGGATGGCGCCCCTGAATAGTCGCTCGAGAACGTACCTACGACGGCCCACTGTCGTCCGGCAGCGTCCTCCACAACTCCACCGAGTGAGCTGATCCGCAGACTGCGCGCATCGTCGACCTCCACGACCGCTTCGCCGGGGCCGGCGGGGAGACGCCCGTCCCGCATGGTGATCGGCACCTGGCCCCAACTGCCGGCGACTGCCCGACCCGATACCCGCCCGGCCTCAGGGAATGCGCCGTTGTAGACGTCGAAGGCCGTTCCGAGGCCCCAAGCAGACTCGACGGTCGACAGCAATCTCGCCTGATAGGCCAAGGACGCGGGGATCAACCCCAGGTTCTGGTCATCTGTCAGGGTCACGGTGCGCAGGTCGGGCCGCGCGAAAGTCTGCTGCACCTCTTGTCGCTGCGCTCCTACCTGTCCCGCCAGAACGAGGATTCCGGTGACCACGGCGACCATCACGATCGCGAAGATCGCGGAGAACGTCTTGGCGGCCAGGGCAGTGGCCCACGATTCGCGCAGCAGTACCAGCAGGCTCATGGCAGCACGACTCTTTCGTCGCAGCGCGCGACGACGCGGTCGTCGTGGGTGGCGATGATCACGGTGCTGCCCGACTCCGCAGCCCTGCTGAGCGCCCCGAGTACGGCGTCGGCCGAATCGCTGTCCAGGTTGCCGGTGGGCTCGTCGGCGAAGACGACCGCTGGCTCCATGAGCAACGCTCTGCAGACCCCAACCCGTTGAGCCTGCCCACCCGACACCTGACCCGGCTTCGAGGTCATCGGGATGGCCACCTGTAGTTCGGCCAGCAGAAGTTGGGCCCGTCCTCGCAGGGTCTTCCGAGTCGACTTGGAGTAGAGGCCGGGTTCGACGACAGCATCGAGAACCGTGCGGCGGGGGTCCAAGACAGCGTCCTGGAAGACGAAGCCGAACCTGGTCGCCCGTGTCCTCGCTCTGTCGGGATCGGATGCCGCGGTCTGGGACTGCCCTTCGAAGTACACCTCGCCCGACCACGGCGTCAGCAGTCCGGCGAGGAGGTAGAGAAGCGTGCTCTTCCCGGTACCCGAGGGGCCAGTCAGCGCGATCATCGACGCGCGCTGGAGGTGCAGGTCCATGTCATCGAAGATCGGACGGTTCTTCCGGTAGCCGTAGGTCATCCCTCGGGCCGACAGGAGGGGTTCAGTCATCGGCGGCGTCGACGAGGACCACTTGGCCGACATCGATCCCGGTGACCAGCGCCATCCCTCCCGAAGAGCCGACCACGGTCACGTCGATCTCGATGCCGTCGGGGACACGGAGGAACGTGGTCTCGTCCGGGCGGGTCTGGATGGCCTGGATCGGCACACCTGTGCCCGTCTGGGCTGGGATCACCTGGACGGCCACCTGGACCACGGCCGATGCCTGGCCGTTCAACAGGACGGTGCACTCGGTGGTGGCCGTGCACACGCTGGTGCCGTCAGGTGCGTTGATGGGGATGTCGAGTCCGCCGTCCTGGGATGCGGCATCCGAGGCCGTCGTACCCGGCACGGCCGGTCCGGTGACGCCCTGGCCACCCGTCCCGAATGTCGCCCCGACGCCGGCCGGGACCAGCTCGGCCTGCGCCGGCGTCACGCGCAAGACCAGCGTGGGGGAGCCGGCGAGGACGAGCAAGGGACGGGTTGTCGAGGTCATCCGTTGACCGACGGTGAAGTCGACGGCCGGTCTCACCACCAACGGAAGGCTCGTGAAGTACATGAGGTCTGATGGCTGCACGACCCCGTCCTGGGTCGTGCCCAGGTCCTTCTGCCACCTCATGACCGCAGCAGTCATCGCCTGGGTGAACGTCGAATCGGTGCGGCAGTCCCGGAGGTACCTACCCGAGCACAGGAAAGACCGCAGCTGCGTGACGTCCTGCCCACGGTCACCAAGCTGCAGGGCCCGGAAGGAAGGCACGTCACCGACCGCCGCGGTGGTCGGCCTGAGGTTCACCTCGAAGAGCCTTGAGCCGCTGTCGATGGTGGAGCTACCTGCCACGTCCACTGCCGTCACGGTGCCGTCTCCGTTGGCGTAGGGGCCAGGGACCGTGACATCGGACAGGGTGCCGGAGAACGTCAGTGTCCGCCCGATGCTGACTTGGTCGGTGGTCCAACGGTCAGGTTCGCCATCGAGTGTCGCGGATCCCGCCGGCTCGGCCGAGATGTCGGCGATTGTGACGCGGCCGGCCCAGAATCCGAGCGCCAGGAGCAGGACTATCGCCACGGGCACGGCCAGGACCCGCAGCGTCGGTCGCCGTGGTTTCACCATCGGTTAGTTCAAGGCGGTGAAGTCGTCTGGGCA
Organism: Klenkia sp. AC732; assembly: GCF_979256525.1. Lineage (NCBI taxonomy): Bacteria > Bacillati > Actinomycetota > Actinomycetes > Geodermatophilales > Geodermatophilaceae > Klenkia > Klenkia sp. AC732. The sequence goes on from NZ_CEEDOS010000015.1 coordinate 35,104, forward strand.
CGCCTCTTGTGCTGCGTCCAGCGACACCGGCGCGGTGGCGTCCAGGACGTTGAAGGCGCCGTCGGCGTCGAGGTAGACCTGCTCGGAAGGCCAGTCCGTGAGGGGGAAGCCAGCCGCGACCAGGCAGTCGTGCAGCCGGCTCAGGCTGGCGTAATCCTGCTGGAGAGAGGCCGTCGAGTCCGCCGGGAGTAGGCCTTGGGACTCCAGTTGCGAGTTGCATTCGGTCAGAGCGTCCTGGTACTCGGTCTGTCGCGCAGAGTCGTCGTCCTGGAAGTTCACCGACCCGTCCTCCCCGCGTGTGACGGCGAAGCCCTCGTCCAAGAGGCACTGGTAACGGGCGTTGTTGACGGCCGCGTCGTCAACGGCGGTCGTCGCGGTGGCCGCCATCGCGGGCGCGTCCTCGCCGGAGCAGGAGGACAGCGCGCACATCAGGCCGATCGCAGCGACTGTGGCCGCTGTGCGACGGAGCGGAGCGGTGAGCATCACTGCGGGAAGACCTCCACGGTCACTAACGAGCACGTTTCGCGATCATCGGGTCGATCATCGGAGACCGTACGGGTCTGACCTGGGGGAATGACATTGGAGGAGTACTGCTCGTCCTCGATCAGGCCGGCCCGATCGATCCGCACGGTGACGGTGTAGGCGGCGGACGCGTCCGAGGTGTTCGTGATCGCCAGGTCGATGGACCCCGGTGCGCACGTGATGGCGACGTCCGGCTGCGGCGCGGCCTGGCACGCGGACAGCGTGATGCCGGCCGCGCAGATCGTCCCTAGAACGCGTACTTGCCCATGCCTGTTCTGCATCACGCTCCCAGTCCTTCCATGACGAGGTCGGCGAATCTCGTTGACTCCACGTTGCACACGGACATCTCGGCTGGTGAGGACCGGATGAAGATGTGGGAACCACCCAGGCAGTCCCCTGTACGCAGGGTCATCTGGAACCTCAACACCTCAGGTTCGACCGGCCAGGAGCCGGTCACACGATGGATGAGGAATGACGCCCCGAAGAGGACTTGACTGTCCAGCTCATCGACTGGAGACCCGCTCAGCGCCGTCCGCAACCGGTCGAGCAACGGCTCCAGCGCCGGGGCTGCGTCGATGAGGTGGTCCTGCCCATCGAGTGCACCCAGGAAGAGGAGAATCGAGGGGGCCGTGACGGCCACGTCCTCGCCTGCCCACTCGGCCAGCGCCGCGTCGGTGATGCCGGGGAAGGGCAGAGAGACGTCCATGGCCGTTGCGTACTCCGCCAAGGAGCTCCAGCCAAGTGCGTGCTCCAGGTCTAGTGGGGATTGCAGGTCTTCGGTCTGCGCGGTCGACGTGACCAGGTCCTCCCTCGCGCTGGCCGTCCCGGAGGAGCGATCCGCCATGTAGAGCAGTGCGGTCCCGGCGAGCTCGTGAGACAAGTCCTGGTGCAGCTGACGGGTCGTTGCGGCCGTCATCGCGATCATCGCCTCGGGGGAGAAGAAGCTCCCGGCAGCAGGGGATCCTTGCTGCCAGCGCAACATTCGGAACGATGAACCAACACTGCCCACGAGCTGGGGGACCTCCAGCACCCGTCCATCAGGCAGGCGTCTGCGCTCGTCGAACTGTCCGGCTGCCCTGCGGGCCTCATCGGCGTGGCCGTTGGTGACCAACGCTCGCACGAGGAAGGCGCGGGACCAGTCGTCGGAGCCGGCATCGGCCAGAGCCGCCGACCTCAGGTCGGCGAGGAGGTCGTCATCCACGGGGAAGTCCACGGCGCCCAGCTGGGCGAACGCCAGGGCGGCGTCTCGTGGCACACGCAGGTTGTGGGCGCCAGGAACGTATGACTGCGGTAGGAGGCCGGTGACGTCGAGGATCTCGCCGGCGAGGAGTGCTGGAACGAGATCAGAACCGTCAGCGGCATCCCTCAAGGCTGTCTCCTGCACTGCCGTCACAGTCGGTCGCTCACTCGCGGTAGTCAAGGTCCAGGCCATCCATGCGTGGTCGATCGACTGATCGAGGAACCCGTCCTCCCACCATGTCTCGATGTCCTTCGGTGACCACAGCCCAGCCGGCGGTAGACCCGCCACCGTCATCAGGTACGCCGCCTCCACGGGGGGCAGCTCGGCTGTGAGTCCCGTCCAGGTGTCAGCTGGTGAAGCGACCCACGTCATCGGTTCGCCGAGGTCTTGTTGGACCGTCGCATCCAGGAGTTCGGCCTGGGTGGACATGCTCAGCGCCCCCCAAAGCTCTGGGGGGTATAGCAACCCGTCGGGGGACGCGAACGACGACGCCAACGACACGCCCGACCTTTGCGCCTCATCGGTCGCCGAAGTCGTGCAGCCGGTGGTGACGAGCAGGACGGCGATGAGCGCAAACACCAGTTGGGGGGAGCCTCCGAAGAGTTTCCCCCCAACCGTGCGCGCGTGTATTACCAGGTCGTCCAGCCGGAGTTGACGCTCGTCGAACCGCTGCTCAGCCTGGACCGAGCGGCCACGGAGACGCTGAAGATGCTGGGGCGGGCGGTCCCGGAGACGGAGTTCGAGCGGCCGTAGCCGCTCTCGGTCGCCGTGGCCAGGGTGGTCGAGTTGCCGGTGATGGTGGCACTCGGGTCCGCGGAGATCGAGACGGAGACGTTGATGCCGTTGGCCTTCACGTCCGCGCGGTGGGTGAACGACCGGTTGGCCGAGAGGGACGCACCCGCGCTGTAGCTGCACGCATTCAGGTAGACGTTGCAGGAGTTCGCCGAAACGGAGTACGTGACCCCGCCGGTGGTGATGGAGCTCCCCGAGCTGAACGCCTGTGCCGGGCTGGCCGCGAGGGCGCCCAGGGTGAGTGCCGCGGCAAGCGGGACGCCGACCCGGCGGACGAGTGTTGACGACATGTGAGACCCCTTCGCGAAGGCTGTGAAACGGGGACCGCTTCACATGCCCACAGAAGACTGGGGGGTCGCCTCGGTGAAATCAAGACCGACAAGGCTCGCATTTAAGACTGTGTGGGCCCGCAAATGGCCGGTGCTGAGCTGTGGGGAACGCGTGAGACCGTCAGGCCGGGTAGAGGATCAGCTAGCGCCCAGCTGGCACCGCCCGCAGCCTGGCCCCGGCCGCAGCGCGCCAGCCCCCGGGTCGTCCTCAGGTGGCCGGGTGCCCCGCGACCTGGGCGTCCACGCCCTGGGTCTTCAGCTCGGCGGCCATCTCCTTCGCCCACTGACCGGTGCCCGCCGGCGGTGACCGGCCACCCAGCTCCACCTGGGCCAGGGTCGCCAACCCGCTGGGCTCGGCCGCGGTCAGGGTGGCGTCGTGCTCCCCGGGACGTGGGCCCGGCCACCACCCGCCGCCGGAACGGGTCGGTGCCCGGCAGCGCCGACAGCAGCTCGAGCACTGCGTCCCGGGCCACCTGCAGTACCGGCTCATCAGGCTCAGATTCCCGACTTCCCCCCGGACCGCGAGCCTCCCCGGCCACCCAGGCAGCGCACCCGCGGGCAGCGGCACATCACCCTGCCCCGCTCCAGCCACCCACCCCAGACGCGACCACCAGAGCCCCACGGCCCCACGCTCGACAACCCGGCTACGCCGGCACCGACCCCACCGGGCCATCCCCACCGTGGCCGACGGCGACGCCGTCGATCCGCTCGCACCAGAACTCGTCACAGTCCCGACGCTCGACTCGGGGTCACCGGCACCGTGCCCCGAAAGTCAGGACCAGGGAACCCGGGTGCGGTCTCCAGCAGGCGCCACGCCCGCGCCCGCCAGATCGCGTCCTCGACGTCGCGCTCCCAGGCGTAAAACAACCCGGGCTGGACGTCATCGCCGGCCGAGAACAGTGGAGTGGTGACCCACACCGCACGCGGCAGGGCCACGGCACGGTTGTCCACCGCGACAGCGGTAGAAGCGCCCCCGTCAGGACGCTCACAGCCGTGGCCTCTGGGGTGCGGCACGCGGTAACGATCCCAGTAGACGTCATGCTGCGTGCCTGACTTACTGCTTTCAGTTAGCCCTAGGCTGTCCGGTCGGGCCGACCACGAGGTGGCCCGGAAGCCGGGGGGCCAGCGTGGATGCAAGCGTCGTCGTCGGAGTCGTGGTCGGTGTCGCCGGGCTGGGGATGTCAGGGCTGACCTACCGCCTGGGTCAGCGCTCCCAGGGCATCCTGGAGGTCCAGCACCACGAGCAGCGACGGCCGCGGATCACCGCCCGCGGCTACCGGCTCAACGGGCCTGCCGGGCCGCCGCACGTCGTCCTGGTCCACGAGCATGGCCCTCGGCTCGCCGAGCTCACCCTCTCCGTGCTGCCGCCCCTTGCCGGCACCCGGGCCGCCGGCCAGCTCATGGAGACCGGGCGCGGCACCCCGCTGGACACCATCGTCCTGCCCGGGCCGATGCGGGTGGGGGACCAGCGGCAGGTGCGGGTCACCCTGGCCCAGAGCGACCGCGGACCGGATCTGCGCCTGCGGATCACCGCCCGCGCCGACCAGCCCCGCCCCTGGTGGCACCCGGGCCGCCCGGCCCGTGAGGAGTGGAACACCGACGTCGTCACCGTCACCTACGACCTGCCCGGCGCGGTGCACTCCCCGGTCGGGGTGAGACTGCCCCCGCGGCGGCTCGGCTGACCTCGGCCTTCGATCAGGTGCAGCGCCCTTTGACCGTTCCGGTACCCGCCATAGCTGGTGCCGCTGGCGACCTTGCCCAGGTCACACCCGACTGCCACCCTCGGTGCAACTCGGGGGTGCAGGTATGCGTTTCGGTTTCAGCGTCGGAATCTCAGCCATCGCAACGGCCACGGCCATCGTGGTCAACGTGGCCACCGACTTCAAACACGACTGGCGTGCGTGGGCGGCAGTGGTTCTGCTGACCCTGGTCGGTGGTGCCGTGAGCTACTGGGCTCGCCCCCGACCTGCGACTCCCCCCGTCCCGAATACCGTGCCTGCTGACATCGCCCGGGCCGGGGCGGTGTGGAATATCAGTCACGTCGGACGGAACGTCCACGTCGGCAACCGTATCGGGTTGCAGGGAGGGCCCATGGTCGCGCTCGTCGCGCTCATCCTCGTCGCCGTCCTGGTGCTCTACTTCTTCGCCGGGCGCGACATCGGGCAGGTCCCCGCCGCCGCTGCTGACGCACCGCCGGGCCCACGCATCGAGGCTCAGGTCGCCGATGGGAACTGCGGGAACTACGGCTGGCTGGCGCCCGGGACGTTGGACGACCTCGTCGCCGCGCCCCCGAAGGGGCAGGACGAAGGCTGGCTCGACTGGGGACCCACCACCCGCGGTGCTGCTTACAGCCAGATGTTGCTCACACTCACCATCGATGCCGCCTCGGATGCCCAACTCGTCATCGACGACATCTCGGTCCGCGTCGTCGACCGAAGTGCCCCTCTTGAGGGCGTAGCGGTCGCCGGCGCCTGCGGTTCGCCCAGTGCGTACCGGTTCAGCACCGTGGACCTGGCGGCTGAGAACCCGACATCGACTCCCGCCGGCCAGGACGACTTCGATCCCCCACCTGGGGCGCCGGCCTGGGCGCTCACGCCCCTGACCTTCCCCTACGAGGTCTCGTCAACGGATGCGGAGGCATTTGCCGTGCACGCGGACCTCGACGACGGGACGGTCACGTTCGAACTCGACGTGCGGTGGAGCAGCCAGGGTGAATCGGGAACCGAGACGGTCCTCGGCCCCGGAGGTGAAGCGTTCCGGGTGACCTCAGGTGGTGCCTCGAACACGTGCGACTACAGCGGTGGGCCGGTGGACGTCAGCCGCTGCTCCTGACGTTGTCAGCGCGGCGTGGTGGGCAGGCCTCGTCTCTGAACTCGTCGGCGTTCTGGCGGGGCGGCCAGCCCGCGAGGAGTAGGACACCGACGTCGTCACCGTCAGGTACGACCTGCCCGCGCGGTGGTGCACTTCCCGGTCGGGGTGAGACTGCCCCGCGGCGGCTTGGCTGACGTCGACCTGCTGGGAGGCGCGGTCGACCCGCGGCTGGTGCTCAGAGCCGGGGGCTGACCAGAGCAGAGATGCGGACGGCGTAGACCCGGAACACACTCGAGCCCGTGACCCAGTCCCGGTCCGACCATCCGGGGAACCGGCACCCACCTCAATCGAATCGGGAACGGCTCGATCCCGTTCGCGCCGTTGAACCCTTCACGGGGGCGACTGGGGTCGGCTCGTGATCGGCCCTGGCGACGACGTCGAGGCAGCGATCATGCGAGCGCTCGGGCACCCGGCGGACAGTGCGGCGTCGCCGGGTCCCCCGGACCGGCTCACGGCGGCGTGCGCCCGGGTGCTCCCGGTCGCAGGGGCTTGTTTGAGCGTCACCTTCGCCGCGGACCGTCGACTGCCCATCGGGGCCGCTGACGGGCTCAGTGCGCTGGCCGAGCGGCTGGAGTTCGCCACGGGGGAGGGTCCCTGCTTCGACGCCCAGCATGGTGGGCGGCCGGTGAGCGCCTCGGCGGAGGTCCTGGCCCGTCGGTGGCCGGTGTACTGGTCGGGGCTGATCGCCAGCACCCCGTATCGCAGTGCGGTGGCCGTGCCCGTCGGTCCGCCGTTGTCCGGGGTCGCGGTGCTGGGGCTCTTCCTGGAGTCCAGTGAGCACCCGCCCCGGGCGGTGGTGGCGGCCGCGGCGGCCGCCGGGTTCGCTGTCGGCGGGATCCTGGCCCGCGACCTGGGTGGCGGCGATGATCTGGTGCTGGGTGTCCCGACGTGGTTGGACACCCCGGGCACCCGGGGTCGGCAGCAGGTGTGGCAGGCCATCGGGTACCTCAACGGGCAGCGCGGTGTCCGCAGCGATGAGTCCCTGGCCCTGCTCCGCAGCCACGCCTTCCACCACTCGCTGGACCTGAAGTCAGCAGCAGCAGCCAGCGTCCTCGGTGGCGAGCTGCCCTCCATGTGAACCCGGACCAGGCTCACGCGGCCCAGAGGGCTACGGTGCTGGTCAGGCCGCCCCGGCGGTGCTCGTCCGCCCAAGGGCGCACTCACGTCACACCCCACCGGTGTGACCGTCACGGCGTAGCTGCCCGGCAGCACGCCGGGATCGGTGCGACCCCGATGAGCAGTCACATCCCCGACGACGACACCGCCGATGACCGCGCCGCCGATGACCGGGTGGCTTCGGTGTCCGGTGATCCGGACGCGCTGGACCGGGAGACGCATCGGGCAGCCGGGCAGCCGATCACCTCACCGCAGCTGGGGTCGGTCGACGTCGCCGGCCTGGATGCCCTGGGTCGCCTGCTGCTGGGGTCGGAGTCGATCGCCTCGGTGCTGCACCGGGCGGCCAGCTACGCCCACCGGGCGTTGTCGGTGGCCCAGGAGGTGTCGGTGTCGCTGATCTCAGGCGGGCACCGGGCGTCGGCTGCCTGGACGGGTCTGCTGGCCTTCGAGCTGGATGAGTGCCAACACGACACGAGGTACGGGCCGTGCCTGGAGGCCGCCCGCACCAACAGGGTCGTCGTCATCGAGGACACCGCCACCAAGACCCGGTGGCCGGAGTTCGTGGCCCTGGCGGCCCGGCAGGGGGTGGGGTCCACGCTGTCGGTGCCCATCCCGATCGCCGGCGAGGCCCAGGCCGCCTTGAACCTGTACGCCTCCACGGCGGGGGCCTTCGAGCCGCTGGCCGTGGCCGGGGCCCGGCACGTGGCTGGGCAGGTGGCCGCGGCGATCGCGAACATGCACGACCTGGAGACCGCCCGCAGCGAAGTCACCAACCCGCAGGCCGCGCTGCAGACCCGCGCCGGCATCGAGCAGGCCAAGGGCATCCTGATGCCGTACACGGCTGCAGCGCCGAGGAGGCGTTCGCGATCTTGTCCAAGGAGTCCCAGGACACCAACACCAAGCTGCGCGAGGTCGCCGAGCAGGTCGTGGCCCGGATGCGGGGGCGGTCGACCGGTCTGTAGGCGCTGCCGTTGCACCGAGCGATGTGGGATCTCGGGTGCCCGGGCCGGGATCGTGGCGAACTGCATCCTCGCGCAACGAGGGGCCCAACAGAGTGGCCAGGCGTGGTGCGGTGGAGGTACTGGTGAGGCAGGAGGGTGCGGGGGATGCCCCTGCTGGCTCCTCCGAGGGTCACCTGCATCTGGCCGCCTCATGGCAGCGTGATGCACCGCCCCCACCGGCCGACCCAGCACGGCTGGTCCTCCAGCTCCGTTCGCTGCGCGGGCTGAGCAGTGTGCGCCGCCAGGTCGGGGAGTTCCTGCGGACCTCGTTGCCCCCAGCGCTGGGCGATGGTGTCGTCGACGACGCTGTCGACAGCGCGGTGCTGGTGATCGATGAGATGACGTCGAATGCCCTTCGACACGGACGACCCCCCTTGGACTTGCACATCGGGGACGAGCCCGGCCGCTGGACGGTCGTAGTCACCGATGCAGCGCCGGACCTGGTGCCCGTGCCCGCCGTGAACCGGCCGGCTGGTGCTGGCGGCTACGGCCTGTACGTGATCACCGACCTCACCGCCAGCCACGGCGTGCACTACGAACGGGACCGCAAGATGGTCTGGGCGACCGTGCTCAAGCCGGACGGCCCATGACCTGCCCCGGTCGCGACGTGGGCAGGTCCGGCAGGCCAGCCGCCTGGATCAGGCCGCTGGCCGGCGGCCGAACGCCCGCTGCTGGCCGACGCCGCCCTCACGGGCAGGCACGTCAACGACGTGCCCTGCAAGGCCAACGAGGTCCGGGAGGCGTGCCAGGTGCGGCCGCGGTGCGTGCAGGGTCAGCGGGATGGCGTGCCGGCTGGCGGTGTGGCTGGTCTGCACGAGCAACCGCAGGCCGCAGGCGCCACAGAACGACACCCGGGACAGGTCGATGGCCACCGAGGCCGGCGCAGTGCGCCACACGTTGTCCAGGGCTCGCGCCAGCGGGTAGCTGGTGAAGGAGTCGATCTGTCCGCCGACAGTCAGCAGGGGCCGCCCGGGCACGCTCAGCACCACCCAGCAGTCCCCATCGTCGTGCAGGCGCTCGCCGGGCAGGATGCTCGCGACGGGCTTCATCTGCGCCGCGGGATCCTGCACGGGAGCACACATGGCTGCCTCTCCGCCCAGCAGCTCCGCGACCCGGCTGTTGCCGGACTGGCTGAACTGAGCCCCCCCGCTGGTCGCCCACCCCAGGACCTGGGGTGGGCGTGGGGGACTCTCCTCCGCCCCGGCCCGCACTGTCCACCGACCGAAGGCTTGATCTCCCAGCTCGTGCACCGGGTGGCACTGTGCGGGACCCAGATCACGACATCTGCTCGCGGAGCCAGCAGGGACGACGCGCCCTCGTGCAGTCGGAGGAGTGCGCTGATCACGAGGACGACCGTGGCGCGCCAGGGGATGCCTTCGCTACGGCGGGCAGGGAGGCCCACAGCCCGTGGATCGACATGCCGCGCCGAAGGTGTGTCCACCGCGGTCCCGGGCCGAGCGAGTGAGTCGGGGCAGAGCGGGGTTGTGCGCGGCGTCGTCACGTCAGATGCCCACTGCGTCGACCAGGTCGTGGAGCCACATGCCGGCGGCGTCAGCGGCCTCGAAGGAGGGGCGAGGTCGCCGAGGTCGGGAACAGGGGAGCGGGCTTGCGGGCCAGGCGGAACCATTCGTCGATCGGTTGCGGGCGTCCGGTGAGGTAGCCCTGGGGGCTGTCGCATCCCAGCTCGTGGGCCAGTCGGATGCTGTGTCGAACGATGGCGACGGCGGCTGGGTCGCTGTTGATGCCGGTGATGAGTGCTCGGTCGAACTTGACCTCGTCCACGGGCAGGCGGTGGAGGTAGGCCAACGAGCTGTAGCCGGTTCCGTAGTCGTCGATGGCGATGCTGAGACCGTTGCGGCGCAGTGCCCACAGGGTCTGGATGGCTCGTTGGGGGTCGATCATGGAGCTGTCCTCGCTGTCCTCGCTGTCCTCGACGGTCAACGCTGCCGGGGGGGCGTGACCGACGCACCGCGCGATCGATTGGTGGTCCCCGACGGGCACGCGCGACGGTCTGCGCCATCCGCCACGAGTTCTGACGACGGCATGCGGGGCCGGTCTGGTTCACGTGCGTTTCGATCCGTGGGCTCAGGTAGGACGGGGACTGCTCACGCCCCCGGGCTCCGCTTCGGCCGGTGCTGAGAGCTCCGGACATCACGCCCGGTCCCGCGTGAGGGCCCTCTGAGCACCACCTGCGGCAGCTTGCCCGTCTGCTGGAGCTCCCTCGCGATGTCGAGCAGTCTGCGGTTGGTGTTCTGGCTGGCCGTCGCGAGCACTGTGAACGCTGCGTCCTGGGTGATGCTGTGCCGCTCGACGAGCATCCCCTGCGCGATGCCGATGTCCCGGCCGCTGGCCAGTGCCAGACGCAGGTGGTCGTTCTCCGCGCGCAGAGCCTGGACCGCGGGGGGCTCGACCGCGACCTCGGCGCAGCGCTCAGAGGTGGCGTCGGTGACCGCACGGGTGCTGGGAGGACCTCCGCCCGGTGCGGGCTGTGCTCGAGCGGGCGCGGTCACTGGCGTGCACCCAGCGGGCGGCAGGCACGCCGGTGGGATGCCGGGGCGCGATGGGTGGCTGAGCCACCCCAGCCGAAGACGGGCTTCCGGCACATACGGCACCGCCGATCTGTCAGAGGGAGGGGGCGGGGACGCGCGGGAGCGGGGGAGCGGGCAGCTCAGGCCGGGGCGAACCCGGGAGGACCACCCACACGTGCTTGCTGGCATCAGCGGGCCACCAGCCCGAGCGGCACGCCGTCGCGGCCACCATGCCCATGCCCATGCCACCTTGACCGGGGTCACGGGTGTGCGTGGGACGGACCGGGATCTCCGGCGCGTGGTCGGCCACGTCCAGCAGGATGCCTTCTGCGATGACCGATACGGTCGCCGTCACCGGGACCCGGCCGTGCCTGATGGCGTTGGACATCAGCTCGTCCAGTCCGGCGACGGCCTCGTAGGCCTGGCCGTCGTCCAACTGCGGCGTCCCCGGTGCCCCGCGCACGAGTAGCGCCCGGAACTCCCGGCGGACACGGGCGAGATCGGACAAGCCGGTGGGATGCCACATCCAGCACGACACGGCCGCCGGCGCCGGCCGGTTGACCCACTCGACTGGTGCGATCTGCCCCGCTGCTCCAGAAGTCTCCGCAGGTCTCAGCACGCCGGTGAGCACACGTGCGCGCTCATCGGGACACCGTCGCCGCTGTCGACCGGGGCATCGGTACAGCCGGGGCGGCAGGCACCGAGCCCTCCAGCAAGCACGTGGCTCCGGCCACGTGGGTGCGGGTGACGTCCAGTCGGCGCCGCACCTCGTCGATCAGCTCACTCTCGCCGTGCGGGACTGTGGCCAGCACCCGCTGCCCGGGCACCAGCGCCGCGTGACCGAAGGCGATCTCGGCGAGTCGGGTGCGGGTGTCGTGGGTCAAGGACTGGAGCGACACCCACATGCGGATGACCACCTGGGGGCCGGGGACGACGTCGGCCTGGGCCACGGTGAGGCCACCGCTCACCACGGTCACCTGGTCGGGGCCGGTCAAGGTGACGGTCTCGACGGGTGGCTGCCCGGAGGTGGCCAGGGCATCGGTGGCCCGGCTCCGAGAGTCGGTCCAGCGGTGACGGTCGTCGTTCCGGGACGTCATGACCCCGACTGTGAGCTCGCCGTCCCGGGGCGGGTAGAGCCGAAGGTCCTCCCGTGGGGGCGACGGGGACGTCCGGCTGGGTCGGGACCGGGGGCCTTGCCCGGGCTGTTCTACTGAGCCGCAGGCGCTCACACACGAGGCGACCCGAACACGTCGGCGGTGCGGGTGGCCTCTGGCGGCCGTGCACGTGTTGCTCAGTCAGGCTTGTCATGCCCGAACAGACGCTGCCCTCCCACGCCGTCGTAGGGGACCCCGACCTCGGTCCGCCCGCCGGTCCTCACAGCTCGGCGATCACCGTGGTCCAGCCGACCGCGGGCGCGGCCGAGCCCGGTGAGATGGACCCCGCCGTCATCCACGAGCTGCTCGAGGACGCCTTACGAGCCACCGACGTCTGTTTCGTGATCACGGATGCCCGGCAACCCGACAACCCGGTCGTCTACGTCAACCCGGCTTTCACGCAGGTCACCGGCTACACGGCCGCAGAGATCTTGGCCCGCAACTGTCGCGTGCTGCAGGGCCCCACGACCGACCGGGCGGGCATCGCCGAGCTGCGTGCAGCCGTCGCTGCCGAGGAGCCGGCAACGGTCACCCTGGTCAACCACCGACGGGACGGCACCGCATTCTGGAACCAGCTGACCGTCACTCCGGTGCTCGACCGCGCCGGGGAGCTGGTCAGTTTCGCGGGTGTCCAGTCCGACGTGTCCGCACGGGTCCGTCGGGATCAGGACCTGGTGAGGTCGCTGCAGGCCGAACAGGCAGCCCGCGCGCACGCCGAGCACGTTCAGGACCGGCTGCGGCTGATGGTCGAGGCCACCGGCCAGCTGAGCGCCAGCCTGGACACCGGGACGCTGCTGCGCAGCTTGGTCGGGCTGTGCGTCCCGTCGCTGGGCACGTGGGCCTACGCGTTGAGCACCAGCGTCGGCGGCATCGTCTTGGAAGCGGCCGGCGCCCACGCCGACGGACGATCGGCAGAACTGGGCCAGCTGTCCGCGTCGCTGGTGGGCTGGCCCCAGCCACCAACGCTGACCCCGCAGACCCCCCATGGACATGCCACCGCCGACGGCGGGCGGATGTTCCGCACCGCCGAGGAACTGGCCCTGGCCGAGGGATTGGGGATGCGCTCGGTGATGACCGTCCCCATGACCGCCAGGGGCCACACCCTGGGGGTGTTGGTCCTGGTGTCCGCCGCCGGTCCTCTCGCCGCCGACGACATCGACGTCGCCCGCGACCTGGGACGTCGCGCGGCCATGGCCATGGACAACGCCCGCGTCTACCAACAGGAACACGCCACCGCTGAGACTCTCCAGCGGGCCCTGCTCCCGGCACTGCCGGTCTTCCCGGGCGTCACCGCACATGCTCATTACATGGCCGCCTCGGCATCTGCAGCCGTCGGCGGGGACTTCTACGACCTGCTCGCCCTGTCTGACGGGTCCATCGGGTTCGTCATCGGCGACGTCGCCGGCCCCGACATCGACGCCGCGGCGCAGATGGGCCAGCTCCGGGCGCTGCTGACCGCGTGCGCCCATGAGGCGCCCGACCCCGACCCGGCAGCTGTGCTGAACCGGCTGGACCGACTGGTCTTGAGCCTGGGCCTGCCCCTGCTGGCGACGGTCGCCTACGCCCGGGCCCACCGGCTACCCGGAGGGAGCGGCCGTTGGCGGCTGCAGGTGGCCAACGCCGGCCACCCGTCCCTCGTGGTGTGCGACCCCGACGGCAGCGTCCGCGAGCTCGACGAGGTGCACGGCCTGATGTTGGGGGTCACCACCGACCGGCCCCGGACCTCGGTCACCGTCGACGTCAGCCCCGGGACCACGGTCCTGGGCTACACCGACGGCTTGGTCGAGCACCACGGAGCCGATCTGGACGACGGGACCGGTGAACTGCTGGACCTGCTGCGCGCGGTGGGGGCCCGACCTGCCGCGGCAGCCATCACCCGTGCGGCGATGACCATGGCCGACAACCGGCGCGACGACGTTGCCTGTCTCAGCCTCACCCTCGACTGACCCGACCCACTCACGTCGAGAGGCCGCGCACGTGCACGGGCACAAAGACCCTGCCGGGCCCCGGGGACGGCGGCCTACGGTCCTGGAGAGCGACGTGCTCACCCCCGCCGCACCCGGGCGGGACGAGTCCTGGGGGCCCCATGAGCACCGCCCACGCTGCCCGACACCGGCCCAGCCGTGCCCAGCTGGCCCTGGAGGACGCCGCGGACGCAGCCCGTCTAGCGCCCTCCATGCTGAACACCCAGCCCTGGCAGCTGGTGCTGCACCCCGACCACCTGGAGGTCCAGGCCGACTGGACCCGGGCGGTGGCCGGACTGGATCTCACCGGCCGGGCCGTCGTCCATGCCGTGGGCGCCGCGGTGCTCAACGCCCGGGTCGCCCTGGCCGCCCGCGGCTGGTCCACGCACGTCGAACGGCTGCCCGACGATGCCGGGCGCGACACCCTGGCCCTGATCCACCTGGTGGACACCCCCGACCCGGCGCTGGCACGCCTGGGCGGACTCCTCGGCGTCAGCGACACCGACGAGCTCCCAGCAGTCGACGACGAGTCGGGTGCACCGACCGAGGAACGGCTGCGGCAGCTCGTCGCGGCAGCGGTCGAGGAAGGGGCCCTGCTGATCCCCGTGCTGACCCTCGAGCAGCGTGGGCAGGTGTCCCGGCTGGCTCAGCAGGCCGCAGCCGTCCTGGGCAACGACCCCACCGCCCTGGCCTCGACGTTCCACTGGACGCACCGACCCGGCGCCACTGGCGACGGCGTGCTCAGCGTCCGGGGCGCCCGGCCGGTCTCCGGCGGCCCGGGGGTGGCGACGTGGGTGACCGACCGGGACAGTGCACTGCTGGTGCTGACCACCCACACCGATGACCGGCTCGCCTGGCTGCGCAGCGGGGAGGCCGACCAGCGTGTGTCGCTGGAGGCTGCGCTCGCCGGCTGGACGGTCACCCCCATCATGCCTGCCCTGGAGGTCGAGCTGGTCCGCTCCGCCATCCGTCAGGACCTCACCTGGGACACCTGGCCGCAGAGCCTGGTCCTGATCAGCCACCGGCACGAAGCACCCACCACCCCCCGGCGCCGCCGGTCCGACGTCCTCCGCAACAGCACGAGCCCCACCGGGCGACCGGGCGGGCCGGCCCTGCGACGACTGAGCCCGCGCAGCGCGGTCCCCCGGCCTCCGCGGAGCCTCTCCGCGGCCCCTCCGGTCGGCTGACGAGGGGCCCCGACCGCCGGGGACCGCCCCGGAGACGAGCCCCGGCCGCCACCCTGCGGCGCTGGGCCGCGCCGCTCCCCACCACCACCTGCCACCCCCGGAGCAGCCCATGGACGGCACGATCCCGCCCCACGACCCCGACCTGGACCGCGGCCCCAGGGTCCTGGTCGCCTTCTCCAGCCGACACGGGGCCACCGCCGAACTGGCGCGCTGCGTCGCGGACGCCATCCGCGTCGGGTCGGGTGACACTGCGCGCGTCGACGTCCGGGAGGCGCCGGACGTGACCGACGTGGGCGAGTACGACGGCGTCGTCATCGGCAGTGCCGTCTACAGCGGGCACTGGACCGGTGAGGCGGGCGACCTGGTCCAGCGCTGCGCCATCGGGCTCTGGGCGCGCCCGGTGTGGCTGTTCTCCAGCGGTCCCCTGGGGGACCCGCCACGACCGGCGCCCCGGCGGATCGACGTCGACCGGGTGCTCGCCCTGAGCAAGGCGAGGGACCATCGCGTCTTCCGCGGTCGGCTGGACTCCGCCGGGCTGAGCTGGAAGGAGAAGCTGCGTACACGGTTGGTCCAGGTCCCCGACGGGGACTCCCGTGACTGGCTCGCGGTCGCGACCTGGGGATCGGCCATCGGCCGCGAGCTCACCGGCCGGGTCGCCACCCCGTGACCGACCCGCCTGGGCCTCCCCGCTCACCCCGGCCCCCGCCGTCAGGTGGCCGCCCGCGGCACGGGCAGCACCGGGCACACGGCCCACGGTGAGGCGGGTGCGCACCCGCCGCCGGTCCAGCCTGGCCCGAGGCACGGTGGCGGCGCCACAGGCCGAGGCGTCGGGCCCCGCCTGTGCGTGGTGCGGACCCGGACACGGCCTGGAGTGGACGTCGCCGGCAGGTGAGCCGCCTGTCACCGTCATCGAGCTCGCCACCGCGACGGATGGGGCCTGGTCCTACCGCCTGTCGCTACACCCAGTCACCGGGCAACCGGCCCACGACCACCAGGGCCGCCTCGTCTACCTCCCGCTGGCCCGGCTGCCCCGCTCGACACCGTGACAGTCGGCGCCCGACCGGGTGGCCGAGAGACAACCAGCACCCCTTGCAGGACCTGCGGCTCTGTCGGCCCCAACAGCTCCCAGCCACCCTTCGGCCAGGAGTCCCGGCACCGTGGCCGCGACCCGAACCCGAGGAGCACCGTGAGCGACGTTCGAGAGCACGCTGAGGTGCCCGGTGGCCTGGTCGTGGGCCATGACGGCTCCACAGGCGCCCAGGAGGCACTGACCTGGGCCATGCGCGCAGCCGCTCGAGGTCGGTGGCCGGTGACCGTGGTCCGGGCCTGGTCGATGACCAGCTGCCCACAGCCGACCTCGGCGACCCGGGGTTTCGTCCCGCCGCTGGGGGAGTGGGAGCAGGCAGTCGAGGCCGAACTGCGCCGGCACGTGGCCGAGGTCGACCGAGGCGGGGTCGACGTTGCCTGCCAAGTGGTGCACGCCGCGCCCTCGCGGGCGCTGGTGGAGGCCTCGACAGCCGCGGACCTCGTCGTCGTCAGTGCCCGCGGTCAGGGCGGGTTCCGCGGGCTGCTGCTGGGGTCGGTCAGCAACCAGGTCGTCGAGCACGCCCACTGCCCGGTGACGGTCGTCCGCTCCGGGACCGGGGCCCGACCCGACGGGGTACCCCAGAGCGAGGAATGAGGACCCCCCGGGCGCAGACTCGGCCACCGGGGCCCTCGGGCCCGCGTCCGCCCGGAGGTGCACGGTGCCCCACGAACGACCGCCCGTCCAACGGGTGACAGCGGACGACCAGCGCGACCGTCTGGACGGGCTCACCCGCACCCAGCTGCGGCTGCGGGGCCTGCTGTCGGCCTTCCTCGACGTCCAGGGCGGCACCGACCTCGACGACACTTTGCACCGCGTGGTGGAGGTCGCCGTCGACCTCGTCGACGCCCGGTACGGGGCGCTGGGGGTGCTCGACCCCGACGGCGGGTTGTCCCGCTTCGTGCAGTCCGGTCTGGACGACGCCACCGTCACCGGAATCGGTGACCTCCCGCAGGGACTCGGTGTGCTCGGTGAACTCGTGACCCGACCGGTAGCCCTGCGTACCGAGGACCTGGGCACCCATCCGGCCTCCGTCGGTTTCCCCCCAGGACACCCACCGATGCGCTCCTTCCTCGGCGTCCCCGTCGCCATCCGGGGAGAGGTCTACGGCAACCTCTACCTGACCGAGAAGCGCGACGGGCCCTTCACGGCGCAGGACGAAGAGCTCGTCACCGCCCTGGCGGGCGCCGCTGGCATCGCCGTGGACAACGCCCGACGGCTGGCCGATGAGCTGGAACGGCGGCAGTGGGACGCCGCCGCCGACGCTGTCCGTGCCCAGCTCCTCGGCGGCACCGCCCCCGAGCAGGTGCTGCAGTCGATCACCGACGCAGTCCACCGGCTCACCGGTGCCGACGCCGCCCACCTCATGGCGCCTGTCGGGGAGCCCGGCACCTGGGCCACCCGAGCGCAGAGCAGGCCCGGGTCGACCGACATGATCGGCGTGCCCCTGACCGGGGACACCTCCGCGGTGGTGGCGGCGCTGGCCGCAGCAGACGGCGGGGCGCCCTTCGTCCTGGACCTCGCCGGCCGGTCCTGGACCGACCCGGGGGACGACGTCGGGTGGGGGCCCGTACTGGGCGCCACCCTGCACACCGCCGACGGCAGTGAGGCCGTGCTCATCGTCGCGCGCCGGGCCCGCAGCCGACCCTTCGACCGCAGGCTGGTGCCGTTGCTGCGGTCCCTCGCCGACCAGGCCGCGCTGGCCCTGGACATGGCCGCCAGACAACGGCTGGCGGCGAGCCTGGACGTCTACGCCGACCGGGACCGCATCGCCCGGGACCTGCACGACCACGTCATCCAACGGCTCTTCGCCGCCGGCCTGACCCTGCAGGCCACGCTCCCGCGGCTGGACGAGGGCGGTCCCCGCGAGCAGGTCCTCGACGTCATAGGCCAGCTCGACGTCGTCGTGCGCGACATCCGCTCCACGGTGTTCGACCTTCACACCACCGCCGCCGACAACCGGAACCCCGGCCTGCGCCGGCGGGTCCTGGACGCTCTGACCGAGTCCGCCGGCGCGCTCTTGACCAGCCTGCGCACCCAGGGCCCGGTGGACACCCTGGTCACGGGCTCGCTGGCAGCCGACGTCGAAGCCGTCGTCCGGGAGGCGGTCACCAACGTGACCCGGCACGCCGCCGCCCGCTCGGTCACGGTGACCGTCGTCGTCGGGAGCGGCGTCGTGACGGTGGAGGTCCACGACGACGGGAACGGCACCGACCCCTCACTCGCCCGCAGCGGGCTGGACAACCTGCGCACCCGGGCGCTGGCGCGGGGTGGCACCTTGGACCTGGGGCCAGGGACCGTCGGCGGTACTCGACTGCGCTGGGTGTCACCGCTGGGGTGAACCGGCCCGCAGCTCGGTGGCCAGGATCGCGACCTGCGTGCGGCGTTGCATCCCCAGCTTGGCCAACAGGTGCGACACGTAGTTCTTCACCGTCTTCTCGGCCAAGGACATGCGCTCGCCGATCTGACGGTTGGTCAGCCCCTCACCGATCAGCTCCAGCACCGTGCGCTCCTGCTCGGACAGCTGCCCCACCGGACCAGCCGGCACCGCAGGTCGTCGTAGCCGGTCCAACACCGCTGCAGTCGCCGCGGGATCCAACAGCGAGCCCCCAGCAGCCACTGTCCGCACCGCGGCCACGAGGTCCTGGCCGAGGATCTGCTTGAGCAGGTAGCCCGCCGCCCCCGCCAGGACCGCGCTGAAGAGGGCCTCGTCGTCGCTGAAACTGGTCAGCATCAACACCCGCAGGCCCGGCATCGTGGACAACAGGTCACGGCACACCGTGACCCCGTCGCCGTCGGGCAGACGAACGTCCAGGACGGCCACATCCGGTCGCAGCGCCGGGATGCGGACCATGGCGTCGTGGGCGGTGCTGCCCTCACCGACGACCTCGATCACCGGATCCGTGGCCAGCACCGCACCGATACCCCGGCGGACCAGCTCGTGGTCGTCGAGCACGAAGACCCGGATCGTCGGCGAGGCGCCCGCCCCGGCCCCCGTCACGACTCGGTCGCTCCCGCAGCAGTCCGTCCCATCCCGCCAACGTAGGACCCTCGCGTGCGTCCACGGCAGGGCAGGAGGTCCCCTGGCTACGGCAGGGTCCTGGGACCCTCACGGTCGGGACGGCAGGCCCTCGTCAGCAGCCCCGGACCAAGACACGGTGGGGACGTGGCAGCCAGCCCGCGGAACCCCCCGACGACGGGCATCGGGCCGGTCGGGGTCGTGTGTGGCGTCGACGGCTCGCCCGGCGCCGTCGACGCCGCCGGCGCCGCCGCCCGGGCCGCCGACCGGCTCGGCCTGGGTCTGCACCTCGTCCGTGCCTTCGACTGGCCAGCCACCGGCGTACCAGGGCTTCCCGAGGGTCGCCGAGGGGACTCGGTCGCCCGGCACTCCGCGCTGGTCGACCTGCTCCGCCTGACCGACCGGTTCTCCGCCGCCCGGCCCTCTGGCGTGGTGGCCGGGTCCCTGACCGACGGAACGGCGCTCTCCGTGCTCTTCGCGGTGAGCGAGACCGCCGCGCTGCTGGTGGTGGGCGCCCGCGGCCACAGCTGGCGAGACGGACCCCGCACCGGGTCCATCGCCCTCGGCATCGCCACGACCACCCGCTGCCCGCTGCTGGTCCACCGGCCGCCACCGCACAGTGGCACTCCCAGCAACAGCGTCGTGGCGGCCGTCGACGGTGGTCCGGCCACCGGGGAGCTGCAGGCCATCGCCGTGCGTGCCGCAGGGCCGACCGGTCAGCTCACCGTCGTGGAGAAGACCGGCACCGTTGCGGTAGCCGACCACGAGACCGGCCACCCCACCTCCATCGACGAGGCAGTCACGGCGATCTGCGCCGCCCACCCTGGCCTGTTCGTGCACCGTCGTCGTCACGACGGTCCCCCCGGTGCCCTGCTGGTGGAGCTGTCAGTGAATGCGTCCCTCATCGTGGTCGCAGCACCTGGGCAACCCGGCCAGCAGTCAGCGCCGGAGAGGGTCCTGAGCGTCTTGCGTCGAGGGGGCTGTTCCACCCTGGTGATCCCCGTTCGGGTACAGCTAGGCGTCGCTGATCCCGAGGTGATCAGCTCAGGGACGGCCACGCCAAGTACATGAGCGATGGCCGGCAGGTGATGACGTGGGATCGGTGTGATCCCGCGTTCCCAGTGGGACCACGTGGAGCGCGAAACACCCAAGGCCTGGGAGACGTGGGCGCCCGGTAGCTTCGTACGCGCTCTCAGCGCCGCTAGATCAGGGAGCACGACCGCATCCGCGCGGCTGGGGGGATGGCCTACCAGTGCTTCGGTAAGACAGCCAGGAGCGGTTTTTAGCAGGCGGGCCAAGTGGGTTTGGTAGGACGGCGCCGGGCTATGTGTGCCGGCTTCCCAATGGGCAATCGTTGAACGGGACACTCCCAGTTCGGTCGCGAGACCTGCTGCAGTAAAGCCGGCCACCCGACGAAGTTGGGCAAGGGTGGGCGGTGAGATTGATGCCTCGGACGCTTCATCAAAGTGCCCGTCAGCCGCCGGTGTCGATCGATGCAACGTCATCCCCAAGCCAGACGTCTGGCTCACCGACGATGCTCGAAGCACTGCCGGTGAGCCAGACGGGGATGTCAGGGCAGCAACCGGACCGGCATGTGCTCGAAGGCCACGAGACGGTCGGTCCGGACCTCCGTCGGGGAACTGACCAGCTCGATACCGGAGTACCGCTTGGCGACCTCGGTCAGCACGGCGTCGACCTCGGCCCGGGCCAGCATCTGCCCGGCGCAGGAGTGCACGCCCAGTCCGAAGGTGAGGTTGCGGCTCTCGTCCGGGGATCGGGTGTGGTCGAATTCGTGCGGAGCACTGAACACCGCAGGGTCACGGTTTGCTGCGCCGATGGGGAACTTGACGCAGGAGCCCGCGGGTACCGCGACACCGTGGATGTCGATGTCCTCGGTCGGGAAGCGGGTGATGATCAGTTCGACGGGGTTCAGGCGAGCGACCTCGTTGACGATGTTCTCCCGGCTGGCGGGTTCATCGCGGTAGACCTGCATGATGTCCGGACGCTCGGCGAACAGCTTGATCGCCGAACCGATCAGGTAGGCGGGATTCGGCCCGCCGGACATGTAGAGGATGACCGTGGTCTCGAGGACCTCCCGCCAGGTCAGCTCACCTCGGGCGTGCGCTGCAAGCAGGTCATCAGCCAGCCCGACGCCCGGCTCGGCCTGCTTCGCACGCAGGTGCTGTTCGGTCTCGGCGAACAGGTAGTCCAGCCCGGCCTGGCTGGTGGCGGCGATCTCGTGGCCGGGCGCGGTGGCGTTGATGAGCATGGCATCCCACAGCGCCCAGAAGATCCGCTCGACGTCGCCTTCGGGCATGTCCAGCATTCGGCACATCGTGATGTGGGTCGGGCTGACCCCGATGTCGAAGTGGGCGTCGACGACCTGGCCAGGCTCAAGTGCGTCGAGGAAGGCAGCGGTCAGCTCGCTGGTCGTCGCCGACCACTTGGCCGCGCTCTTGGGGGACAGCCAACGGTTGGTCAGCCGCCGCATCCGGGTGTGCAGCGGGGGGTCCAAGGACAGCACCGTGCTGTTGAAGATCTGCCACGGGTGACTCTCCGCCCACCCCGGCTCCACGATGCTCATGACCGGCAACCGCGCGGCGTGCATGGTGTCCCCGTGGCCGAGCACCACGAAGGTCCCGTCGCCTGTGCGGTGCACCGGGGCGATCTGGCGGGCCCGGTCGTACCAAGGGTGCGGGTCGGCCCGGAACGCCTCGTCGTTCCAGGGAAACAGGTCCTCGGTCGGGGGCGAGACGGTCATGGCAATCCTTCGGGAGTAGGAGCAGAGGTTGAAGCGGGAGGGCGGAGTCTCAGGCTGAGACGCCGAGCAGCGTGGTTGCCCACTCCTGGGCGAGATCGGTGGCCGGCTCGCCGGACGCGGCGTCGTGCTTGGCGGTCTCACCCAGCTGACGCGCCCCGAGCTCGACGAGGGTCGACCGCAGGGTGTCGATGCCGTTGTTGTAGGTCTCGTAGACGCTGTCACCCAAACCGAAAGCCCCGAACGACAAGCCGCTGAGGTCGGGCCGCTGCTCGACCAGCTGGTCATGGAAAGGGGCGGTGGTCTCGGGCAGGTCGCCCTCCCCGTAGGTCGAGGTGATGAACACAGCCCGCTCGATGTCAGCCAGGTCGGCGACGTCGATGTCGGCCATCTCGACGATGACGGTCTGCAGGCCCTGGCCCTGCAGGACCTCGGCGACGTCATCGGCGACCATCTCGGCGTTGCCTGACTCGGTGCCGTAGTAGATGTGGACGATGCTCATCGGTTGCTCCTCGGGTGGGTTGCTGGGCTGTCGGTGGTCGGGCGGACCAGATCGCCGATTCCGGCGGCGACAAGGAGCTCGTCCCGGCTGGTGAACTTCGTGCGACACCGATCAGGGGCCGCACGTTCGACCTCAGCCCGGTCGATGGACTGCCAGTCGGTGAACGAGGTCCGATCGGTCGGCAGTCGATCACCCAGTCCACCGAGACCCGGACGGGTCGCCGGTGGCACCGTCTCCAGGTACTCGGAGACGGCAAGGGCGGTGGCGATGGCCAGCTTGCGGTTCTCGGCGAGGTTTCCCAGTCGCCCGCTCATGCATCCACCTACGGAGAACATGTGGTCGGCATCCATGCTGGGCACGACGGGGTGCTCGGGTGCCAGGTCGAAGCCGATGGCCGAGACGACAGTGTCGACGGTCAGGTTGTGCTCGGTCTCCTCATCGGTGCTGGTGACCACCACAGCACGGCCATCTGCGGACTCGATGCGGCGCAGGCGTTGACGGAAGCGGACATCGATGACGACGGTGTCCTCGGGCAGGTCGGCACCCCGGGCGACGGCCCCGTCAGGGTGGGGCACGCCGTCGACACGCAGGTCGACGGCGGAGACGTGGGCCAGCTCCTTGACCATCGAGGGGTCCCACCTGGCCTGGTCGGGGGTGCTGCGGCCGAGGATGTGGATGGTGCGTACACCTCGCCGGACGAGGCCGTCCCGCGCGTCGTCGTTGATGTCGGACCCGGAGAGCTCTGCTGCAGACTTGGTGAGCAGGCGGGCCAGATCGGCGGCCACGTTCCCGGTGCCCACGATGGCGATGTGCTGACCGAGGTCGGGAACGCCGGTCCTGCGTGCAGGGACGTCTGGGTCGGAGTTGATCAACCGCAGCAGAGCGCCGGAACCGAGGACGGTTGCCCCCGGATCTTGGGGCACACCCAGAGGCCGATCGGCCGGCAGCCCGGTGGCCACGACCACCGCGTCGAAGGTCTCGGTGAGGTCGTTCCAGCTGAGGGGGCCGTCGTCGTGGATACGGACGTTGCCGGCGAAGTGGACGTCGGGCTGCCCGAACAGCCTGTCGAACTGCCGGTGGACACCCTTGGCGCCCTGGTGATCGGGTGCGATTCCGTACCGGATCAGTCCGTACGGGGTCGGCAGGGAGTCGAAGACGACCACTTCGACGTCGGGCTGCTTCTTGCGCAGCGCCAGGGCGGTGAAGCAACCGGAAGGTCCGCATCCGACGACGGCCACCCGGTGCGCCGGGGTTCGCCGGGAAGCGGTCGACCCTTGATCGGGACGGCATGCGGTCATCGAGTGGTGTCTCCTTCCGGATCAGTGTTGTCGGGGCCTGCGGTCACGTGCCACGAGTTCGGCGCACTGGCACGTGACCGCAGGGATCAGTGGGTCAGCGGACGGTGTTGCGCACGGAGCCCACGTGTTGCACGCGGACCTCCACGGTGCTGCCGGGGGCCAACCACCGGGGCGGTGTGCGCTTGGATCCGATGCCCTCGGGGGTGCCGGTGGCGATGATGTCGCCGGGGGACAGCTCGAGGAACTGGGACACGTAGGACACGATCGCTGCGACGGAGAAGATCATCCGAGCCGTGGTCGAGGACTGCATCTGCTCGCCGTCGACCCAGGTGGATACCTGCAGGTTCTGCACATCGCCGACCTCATCGAGGGTGACCAGGGCAGGTCCGCAGGGAGTCGAGCCGTCCACGGCCTTGCCGGGCAGCCACTGGGTGCCGTTGTACTGCAGATCCCGGGCCGTCAGGTCGTTCACGACGGTCAACCCGGCCACATGGTCCAGCGCCTGCTCCTCGGTGACCCGACGACACCGCCGGCCGATGACCACGCCGACCTCGCCCTCGAAGTCCAACTTGTCCGACACGCTGGAGCAGGCGATGTCGTCGGCAGGTCCGATCAGGGTGCTGGCGAACTTGGCGAAGACGTCGGGGTGCGTGGGGAGCGCTCGTCCGGTCTCCCCGACGTGGTCGGCGTAGTTCAACCCGATGCACAGCACCTTGGCCGGGTCGGTGACGGGCGGACCGAGGTGCACCTCGTCGACGGAGCCCACAGCCGTGGGCGAGCCGGCAGCCAACTGCTGGTCGACTGCGGCGCTCAGCTCGGGCAGCTGGTCACCGAACCTGTCCAGAACGGTGCGCACCGTCAGCGCGGTCGCGTCGTCCACGCCGTAGGTGGTGCCGCGCAGGAGTCGGGCGAGGTCGTACACCGAGTCCTCGACCAAGATTCCGGCCTGGTGGGCGTTGGCGCCGCGGGCGTAGCTGACCAGCTTCATCGGATCCCCCGCAGGTCGTGGTGCACGGCGGGCTGGTGGGCAATCACAGGAAACGCACCAGCTTCTTGTTCGCGAACTCGTCGAGCCCGAAGCGCCCCAGCTCGCGACCCATGCCCGAGGCCTTGACGCCGCCGAAGGGCATGTTGGGCAGGCTGCGGGTGGGGCCGTTGATGCCGACCATGCCTGCCTCGAGGCGGCTCGCGACCTGGTCGCCGAGCTCGAGGTCGCGGGTGAACACCGCTGAGCCCAAGCCGAAGCGGGAGTCGTTGGCCAGCTCGACAGCCTCGGACACGGAGTCGACGCGGTAGAGGACGGCGACCGGCCCGAAGATCTCCTCGGCGTAGGCCCGCATCTGCGGGGTGACCCCGGTCAGCACGGTGGCGGGGTAGAAGGCGCCGGGGCCCTCGGGGACGACCCCGCCCAGGTGCAGCGTCGCGCCGTGGGCGACGGCGTCCTCGACCTGCTCGGCGACCTCGCGGCGGCCGGACTCCGACGCCATCGGGCCCATCTTGGTGGTGGGGTCGACCGGGTCCCCGGTGGTCCACTTGCCGGCGCGCTCCAGGAAGGCGGCCAGGAACTCGTCCCACACGTCGGTGTGCACGATGATCCGCTTGGCCGAGGTGCAGGACTGGCCGGCGTTGGCGAAGCGGTTGGCGTCCGCGGCGGTCACCGCGGTCTCCAGGTCGGCATCGGCCAACACCAAGTAGGGGTCGGACCCGCCCAGCTCCAGGACGACCTTCTTCAGGTGCCGGCCGGCCTGCTCGGCGACGGCCCGCCCAGCTTCCTCCGAACCGGTCAACGACACCCCGTGGACACGGTCGTCGGCGATAATGTCGTTGACCTGCCCGGCCGGGATGACCAGGTTCTCGTAGAGGCCTTCCAGTGCGCCCGCGTCGGCGGCGATCTGCGCCAGCGCGAGGCTGGTCTGCACGCAAGAGCGGGCGTGCTTGAGCAGCACCGGATTGCCCAGGATCAAGCTGGGGGCCACGAACCGAGCCACCTGGTACAGCGGGAAGTTCCACGGCATGACCCCGAGCAGCGGGCCGATGGCGCTGGTGCGGACCAGGGCTCGACCGCCGCCGGCGATGTCGAGCTCCTCGTCGGCCAGCAGCGTCGGACCCTGCTGGGCGTAGTAGTCAAAGATGGTGGCCGACAGCTCCACTTCGCCCTCGGCCTGGGCCAGTGGTTTGCCCATCTCGGTGGCCACGAGGCGGGCGAGCTCGCTCTTGCGCTCACGGTGCAGCTGCGCGATGCGGGTCAGCACCTTGCCGCGGTCGGCGAGGGATGTCTCGCCCCAGGTCGTGTAGGCCTGGGTGGCGCGAGCCAGAGCGGCGTCGACCTGGTCGGCGGTCATGAGTTCGTGCTCGGCGATCGGGTCGCCGGTCAGTGGGCTGATCGTCTGGAAGGTGGGCATCGGTGACCTCCGGGGGATCGGTGTTGGGGAATCAGTGCGCGGCAGGGGCGGAGGTGCGGTAGCTGGGAAAGCCTTGGGTGGACTCCTGGTCGGAGATCTCCAGGTATTTGTCCAGGCCGCCGACGTAGAAGTTGGCCGTCTTGGGCTTGCGCTTGCCCGGGATGTTCGCGCCGAAGATCCAGGACTCGGTCTCCAGGAACAGGGAGCCCTCCAGCGCCTCGAGGCAGGTGGTGAGCCAGGCGTCCTCGTCCTCGGGCCGCAGCTCGATAGTGGCGCCGGGCTCGTCCTTCACCGAGGCGATCGCCCGGGCGATCCACCGGCCCTGCACGCCGATGGCGACCGGGTTGTTCACGAATGGGCCGTTGGGGCCCAGGACCATGAACATGTTCGGGAAGCCGGCGACGGTGACGCCCAGATGGCTGCGGGGCCCGTCGGCCCAGTGGTCGGCCAGGGCCTCGCTGTTTCGGCCGCGGATGTCTACGCCGCGGTAGCTGCCGTCCACGGCGTCGAACCCGGTGGCCATCACCAGCACGTCCAGCTCGTGTAGCTCGCCGTCGGCCGTGCGGACGCCCTCGGCGACGAAGGTCTCGATGGGGTTCTCTCGCGTGAAGACCAGGTCCACGTTGGGCTGGTTGAAGATCTCGAAGTAGCCCGAGTCGCAGATCGGGCGGCGGGCGAAGATCTCGGTCGGGGTGAGCTTGCGGGCCGTGTCGGGGTCCTTGACGATCGAGGCGATCTTGCGGTGGATGAAGTCCGCGGCCGCCGCGTTCGCGGCCCGGTCGCTGGTCATGTCGGCAAAGGTCTCGGCGGTGAAGGTGTAGTTCCCGCCCTTTTGCCAGGCCCACTCATAGATTGCCTCGCGCTCCTCGTCGGAGACGTCGAAGGTCTTGCGGGTGGTCTCGTCGACGCCGAACCCGATCTTGCTGGTGGTGAACTCCGACCAACGGTCCTCGATGTCGGTCCTGAACGAGGCCATCTCTTCCGGCGTCCAGGCGCGGTTGCCGGCCGGGACGGTGTACTGCGCGGTGCGCTGGAAGGAGGTCAGGTGGCCCACGACCTTGGCCAGCTCGGTCATCAGCTGTACGCCGGTGGAGCCGTTGCCGATGACCCCGACGCGCTTGCCGGCCAGCTCGAGGTCGGCCGGCCAGTCGCTGGTGTGCACGACGCGTCCGGCGAAGTCCCCAATTCCAGGGAAGTCGGGCACGTTCTTGTTCGACAGCAGCCCCAGAGCGGTGACCAGGAACCGGGCGCGGTAGACGCCCTTGTCCGTCTGGACCACCCAGGTGCTGTTCTCCTCGTCGAAGACCGCGCTCAGCAGCGAGGTCTCAAGCCGGAGGCGGGCGCGCAGACCCCACAGGTCGACGGCGTCCTCGAGGTACTTCTGGATATCCGGGCCGGGCACGTAGCGGGTGGTCCAGCCGGGGTTGGTGGCATCGAAGAGCTCGCGTTCGAACGGGAGCTGGTACATGTAGCTCTGAGTGTCAGACAACGCCCCGGGGTAGCGGTTGGCGTACCAGGTGCCGCCGACGGCTGGTGCCCTATCGATGAGCACGGCATCCAGCCCGAGGTCGGCAGTCAGTCTGCGGAGGGCGGTGAGCCCCCCCATCCCAGCTCCCACGACAAGTGCGTCCACCTCGGTCAGCGTGTCGTTCACAGAAATCTCCCACCTTTTTGGGTGACGGTAGAAAAAGTGTTTCTCCCCGCCCTGACAAGCGTGGCCAACGATTCGTTCGCCAGCGTGGTCCTAACGCATGTTAGGCAGATTTCGGCAGTGTGATCTAGGGGATATTCATGCGATCCGTCCACTAAACTGTTCCTGCTGGAGCAACAGTTACAGGTGGGTGGTTTCGCCCGGTCCGGTGTCCACCTGTCGACGGATCTCATCCAGCGCCACCTGAACCGCCGGTGTCAGTCCGGTCCGCCGCCAGATGACTCGTAGGTGGACGTCGGGCAAGGGTGCGACATCGGCCGGCGCCAGGGGGACGAAGGTGACATCGGGCCCTTGGTGCCGTTCGGCAGCGGAGGCCAGTGCCAGGTGGCAGCCCACGCCGGCCCCGACCAGTGCGATACAGGAGGCCGTATCGGGGGCGAACTGCACGTTGTCCACCGCAGCCCCGGCGGAGAAGCCGAGGCGCCATAACCGGTCCGTGGTGATGGAGCCTGTCGCGTAGGGCAGCGAGACGAACGGCTCCCGGGCGACCCGCGCGAAGCGCAGGGCGGGTTCACCGGCAAGTCGATGGGTTGCGGGCAAGGCCAAGACCAGGCTGTCGGGCATGACCACCTCGCCGGCGATGCCGGGCGGAAGCTGGTCGAACCGGCCCAGGGCGATGTCAGTGCGCCCTTCGACGATGTTGGCCAGCGCCGGCCTGGAGATGACTTGGCTGGTCAGCTCGAGCCTCACCTGCGGGTGTCGGTCGCGCATGTGACGGGCCAGCGCCGCCAGGACCCGATGGGCTGCCACACCGGAGAACTCCACCCGCGCCACACCGGTTTCGCCTCGCCGGACGCTCTCGGCGGTTTCAGCGACCCGGCGCAACGCCGCGACCGCTTCGCGGGCTGGCTCCAGCAGGGCCCGGCCCAGCGGGGTCAGAGCGACCGAGCGGGTGTTGCGATCGAAGAGGCGGTCGCCGAGCTCGTTCTCCAAGCCGCTGATGGTTCGGCTGAGCGGCGCCTGGGCCATGTAGAGCTGGTCGGCGGCTCGACCGAAGTGCAGATGCTCGGCCACAGCAAGGTATGCCTGCAGATGACGGACGTCCATGAGGACCCTCTCAGAGGTGACTACCGGCACACCCTACCCGAACAAGTGTTAGTTAGGGAACCCTGTGGAGGTACCGCCGCCGTTGCCCACCAGGCGCCGAGGAGCGGACCACCGAACCCAACTGATCCTCGATCAGCACCACAGTGACGCCATTCCGGAAAGAGACGGATTGGCCCGAGGTATCGCTGTTCTCGCTCGGTAGCGTCGGAATTCATCGGTCCCGCCGTGACGGTGACCGTCGAATTCCGACACCTGGGCAGAAGGACGAGTCATGAATTCTGAGACCGCACTAGGCAGTGGTTCGACCGTGACCGGGGGGACGCTCCTGGTGGCTCCCCACCAGTTCCCACACCTGGAACGGGAGGTTGCGCTCGCCGAGGAATTCGGGCTCGAGCTGGTCGCCGCTGAGGACAAGACCGCGTTTCGCGCCGGCATGTCGGAGGCCGCGTTGGTCTTGGTCACTCCTTATGCCAGGGTGGAGCCCGAGGACTTCGCGGCGATGAAGCGTTGCCTGGCGGTGGTTCGCTACGGCATCGGCTACGACAACATCGACGTAGCGGCAGCAGCGACCGCGGGCATCCCGGTGTCCATCGTCCCGGACGGGTCGACAGAGGAAGTTGCCTCGCACGCGCTGGCGCTGGGGCTGTCGCTGGTTCGTCGGGTCCCCGCCGGATCTGCGGCCATCGCCGGTGGGGCATGGGTCGGGAAGATCGCCTACGACGCGCCTCGATTCACCGATCTCGACGTCGGCATCATCGGCTTGGGCCGCATCGGTCGTCAGGTGGCTGACTGGTACTCCGCCTTGGGCGCGACGGTCAAGGTGCACGACCCCTTCATCGAATCCGACCGCAGCTACGCCGTGGTCCCGCTGGAGGATGCGCTGGTGACTTCTGACGTTGTCTCCCTGCACGTCCCCCTGTCCGACCAGACCCGCAACATGATCTCCGCCGACGTGCTCCAGCGGATGCGACCGGGTGCGGTTCTGGTCAACGTCTCGCGAGGGGGCCTGGTGGACGAAGAGGCCCTCGCGGCAGCCTTGACCGCAGGACAGATCGCCGGCGCCGCTCTGGACACCTTTGCCACCGAGCCTGTCTCTGCGGACAACCCGCTGCGGCAGGCACCCAACGCGATCTTGACCCCGCACATGGCTTGGCGCTCGAACCGTGCGGTTGAGGCCGTCCAGCAGGGCGTCATCGACCGTTGTCGCCTCGTGCTGACCGGTCAGCCTCTCATCGACCGAGTCGCCTGAGGAAGGCGCATCACCCGGGTCGTCACTGCGCCGTCCGGGACAACCGGCCGGCGGCTACTTCTCCCAGCCAGTCAGTATCCTTGAACAGGACGGCGCTCGCCATGATGTACGACGGCACTGCCGGCTCAGCCACCGATGTCCGGATGCCTCCCCAAGTCGCACTGCACGTGGTGCGCCGGCCTGACCGAATCGGAGGGGTGCGTGTGGCCACTCCCTCTCTGAGGCAAGCACTCCAGCACTTCCGGGCTCGACTGCAGCAGTACGACTGGTCGACGCAGACCGACTCCCGCCGTCGGATCCTGGAGGTCTACCTTCAGCTGGCTCTGGTGAAGGGCTTTAACGGCGTCACCATGCGGATGATCGCCAGCGAGCTGCGCATCAAGGCCCCCAGCCTCTACGCGCACTTCCCCCAGGGACGAGATGAGATCGTCTCGGAGTCGATGCGCTGGCATTTCCACAAGTTCGGGGACGCCGTCCTGACCGAGCTGGCCCAGGTCGCCACCCCTGATGACGCGTGGACCGCGCTAGTGCGCGTGCACGTCAGCAGGCAGTTGCAACTGCCGGAAAGCAACCTGTGGGACCTGCTCATCGCCACCGACCGCATGGTCGGGCTGCTACCACCGGAGGTCAGCCGCGAGGCCGATGAGTTGGTCGGCCACTACGAGCAGGTCTGTCTGGCTGCTGCGGTCGAGATGGGCTACACCGAAGCCGACCACGGGCTAGCGGTGGTCATGACCCTGCTGGAAGGGGCGACCCGCTGGTGCGGAACGGTGACTGACCCCCTCCAGCTCGCCACCCATGTGCGACGGGCTGATGAACTGAGCCGCGCCATGCTGGCTCTGACCGCCACCTGGGGCCCAATCGCCCACGAGCAGGTCGGGTAGCGAACCCCCACCCGCGAACTCCCGCTCCCGCCGAGAGCGGTTCACAGCCGTGCCCATTATCGGCGGCACCTGCACGTTCCGTTTGTGGCTCCGGCCCCATCTCTCCAGGAGAGACCCATGCCCCGTTCTACACTGGACGCTCGGCGCCCTGCCGACCGATTCGCCGACGACCCCGCCTTCGCGGTGCACGAGGGCGGCAAGCTCTCGGTGCGCACCAAGGGCCCGATCACGTCGATCGCCGACCTCGCGCTGACCTACACGCCGGGGGTGGCCCGGGTGTCCAGCGCCATCGCCGCGGAGCCCGAGCTGGCCCGGCGCTTCACCTGGGCGCCCCGGGTGGTCGCGGTGGTCTCCGACGGGACGGCGGTGCTCGGCCTCGGTGACATCGGCCCGGCTGCCGCCCTGCCGGTGATGGAGGGCAAGGCCTGCCTGTTCCGCGAGTTCGCCGACCTGGACAGCGTGCCGATCGTACTGTCCACCACCGACGTCGACCAGATCGTGGCGACCGTCCTGGCCATCGCGCCGTCCTTCGGCGGGATCAACCTCGAGGACATCAGCGCGCCGCGGTGCTTCGAGGTCGAGGCCCGGCTCAAAGAGCAGCTGTCCATCCCGGTCATGCACGACGACCAGCACGGCACGGCGATCGTCGTGCTGGCCGCGCTGCGGAACGCCGCGAAGGTGACCGGCCGCCAGCTGTCGGACCTGCGGGTCGTGGTCTCCGGCGCCGGCGCGGCCGGGGTGGCCTGCACCAAGATCCTGCTCGAGGCCGGCGTGGGCGAGATCGCCGTCGCCGACTCGCGGGGCCTGCTGCACGCCGGCCGCGAGGGCCTCACGGGCACCAAGCAGTGGCTGGTCGAGCACACCAACTCGAGTGGTCGGTCCGGCACGATGGTCGAGGCCCTCGCGGGCGCCGACGTCTACCTCGGGCTGTCGGGCGGTTCGGTGGCCGAGGAGGCGATCGCGGCCATGGCACCGGGCTGCATCGTGTTCTCCCTGGCCAACCCCACGCCCGAGGTCGACCCGCAGATGGCCGCGAAGTACGCCGCGGTGGTGGCCACCGGGCGCAGCGACCTGGCCAACCAGATCAACAACGTGCTGGCGTTCCCGGGCGTCTTCCGCGGCGCCATCGACGCCGGGGCCACCGCGATCACCGAGGGCATGAAGCTGGCCGCGGCCACCGCGATCGCCGACGTCGTGGGCGACGAGGTCCGGCCCGACTACATCGTGCCCTCGCCGCTGGACCGTCGCGTCGCCGAGGCCGTGGCCACCGCGGTCGCCGCCGCCGCCCGGGCCGAGGGCGTACTGCGACGGCCGTGAGCTCGAGTTTCGGGGGCGCCGACGTCCTGCGCCGGCGGGCGGCGGTATCAGCCCTGTACTTCCTGCCCGGCGTGGCAATGGCCACGTGGGTGGTTCGCACCCCCACCGTCCGGGACGCCCTGGATGCCTCCATCGGGGAGATGGGCTGGGTGCTGGCGGGCCTGTCGGGGGGCTCCATGGCCGGAATCCTCGCCTCCGGCCGCCTCGTCGCCCGGTTCGGTGCACGCCGGATCATCGCGGGGGGCACCGCGGCGGTGCTGGCCGGGCTTGTGCTGGTCGGGGTAGGTACCGGGCTGGGGTCGGCAGTAGTTGTCACGGCGGGCCTCGCCGTGCTCGGTGCCGGGATAGGTGGCGGAGACGTAGCGATGAACGTGGAAGGTGCGGCCATCGAGCACCTGAGCGGCCGACCGTTCCTCCCGGTACTGCACGGGTGGTTCAGCTTCGGCACCGTGGTCGGAGCGGTCATCGGCCTCGGGGCGGCGGCGCTAGGCCTCCCCATGGTCTGGCACGCGCTCGGACTGGCGGTTGTCGGCGTGGCCGGAGCGGTGGCGGTGATCGACTGGGTGTCCGCGGAGTCCGGCCGACGGCCAGCGGGTGCCCAGGTCGAGCAGCGGAGGGCATCCGGGGTCCGGCGCTGGCGGGATCGTCGGTTGCTCGTCGTCTGCATCTGCGTCATCGGGGTCGCCCTGGCCGAGGGAGCGGCGAACGACTGGCTGCCGTTGCTGGTCATCGACGGCCACGGCTTCCCCGATGCCTGGGGCTCAGGCGTCTACGTCATCTTCGCCGCCGCCATGGCCACGGGGCGCTTCGGCGGTGGATGGGTCGTGAACCGGGTGGGGCCCGCCCGCGCCTTGGTGCTCAGCGGGCTGACCGCTGCGACGGGCGTAGCGCTCGTCGTGCTCGTCGACCAGGACGCGATCGTCGTGGGCGCGGTAGTGCTCTGGGGGCTGGGCTCGGCGCTCGGCTTCCCAGTCGTGCTGTCGGCCGCAGGCCGTACCGGGCCCGACTTCGCCGCACGGGTCGCGGCGGTGTCCACGGTCGGCTTCACCGCGTTCCTCGTCGGACCTCCGGTGCTGGGGCTGGTCGGGGAGGACAGTGGGTTGCGGGCCGCCATGTTGGTGCCGCTCGCGTTCATCTTGGTCTCCACGGCGCTGGCCCCGGCGCTCACCCGGGTCGCCCCCATGTCGGCGGGGCGAGGCGTGGCGGCGGACCGGGACCCGTCCTCGGACTGGCCGCGGCTGTGCAGATCGTGCGCCACGATGAACGAACCCCGCCGACGTCGGTGCCGGGACTGCAGGACCAGGCGGGAGTCCGTCGGTGGCAGGTGACAGCGGCCGGCTCGTCAGCGGGGTTGCCGCGCGTCGCCGCGCAGGGCCGTGGCGGCCACGAGCTCGGCGACCGGGGTGCCCAGCGGGGCGTGGCGGATCGCAGCCCACAGCCCGGTCGCAGCGTCCGGCCCAGCGCAGTCGGCGAATTTTGCCGCAAGCTCGGCCTCGGTCATCGGGTTGGCGTTCTTCCCGCGTGCCACATCAGCGACCACCTCCACGCGACGTCCCGAGACGGTGGTGACCTCCACCGCTGTCGGGAACTGCGGCTGGTCCCGCAGACGATCGTCGACGTGCACCTCGACCCGGGACATCAAGGTCCGCACGGCGGGGTCGGTTACGGCGGCGTCGGTGAAGTCGGCGATCCCCAGCGCGCCACGAACCAGGGCGGCCGCCACCGTGTAGGTGGCGCTGAAGCGCGCCTCGTTCCCGGTCTGCGGGTCGGCGTAGATCAGCAGGCGCGGCGCCTGCCCACTGATGCCCACCCTGATTCGAGCAATGTCCTCATCGACCAGTTCGCGGACGGCCACGGCGGCGTCGATGCCGGTGTGGGTGGCGCCGCACGAGGGGAAGGGCTTGATGGCCAGCCCATACGGCGCCATCAGAGACCAGTCGCTGCCCAGCCGCGACGTGGTGGCGGCCAGGTCGGAGACCCCACCTGTGAACGCCGCCGCGAAGCCGATGGGGCTTTCCAGCGCCGCGTCGTTGGCGTCGAAACCGCGGGCGGCCAGAAGGGTCGCTTGGACGGCGGACGCGGCGGCAGCGCCGGCGTTCAGGGGCTTGGTCATGGTGCCGAAATTGGTACGCAACCCGGCGGCACGCGAGGCCGCAATCCCGAGTGCGTGCCGTATGCCCCGGTCGTCCAGACCGTGGATGCGAGCCGCGGCGGCCGCCGCGCCGATCGTGCCGATGACCCCGGTGGAGTGGAACCCCTCGCTGAGTTCAAGGGCACCCCCGAGAGCGGCGTCGAGCTCGAAGCCGACGACGTAGGCGGTGAGCGCCAGTTCGACGTCGGCTCCCGACGGTTCGCCGATCGCGAGCACCGCCGGCACGATGGAGCAGCTGGGGTGCCCGTACAGCGGGTGGTTCGTGTCATCGAAGTCCATCGCGTGGGCGCACACGCCGTTCGCGAGGGCCGCGGATTCACGTGAAGTGCCGCCGCCGCCGAGGATTCCCGCGACCGGTCGCGCGCCCTGTTCCAGCACGTGGTCGACAATGAGTTTCCCCACCTGCTGACGGCGTCCAGCCAGAGTTACGCCGACGAGGTCGGCGACGGCTTGACGGGCCCGGTGCACGGCCAGCTCGGGCACGTCGGACAAGGTGAGGTCGCGGACGAACGCGGCGACCTCACCGGTGACAAGCTGCCCGGTGCGTCTTGCGACGGTCATTGTTCTGCTCCCCTCGACGTAAACGGCGGCGAGGGCCCGAAGCCGGGCACCCGCCGCCGTGGTTCTGCTACGTGTGACCTGACTGCCCTCCGGTCGGCGGGCAGTCAGGTCACAGGGACTCGCGACCGATGCGCTGGTACACGTCGGGACGGCGGGTCCGCAGGACCCGGGCCAGCACGACTCCGCCGATGAACAGCGCGAAGGTGAACACCAGGAAGGTCGTGGTCAGGGCACCGGTGTCCCCGATCAGGTCGGAATAGTTGACGATCGCCAGGTAGGCGATGACAGCAAGGCCGACCGCGGCCAGCAGCGGGGCGATGGCCGTGGACCACACAGACGCGTCCTCGCGACCGTTGCGGCGGAAGTAGACGAACACCGCGATGCTGGTCGCCACCAGCAGGAGAAGCACTGCAAAGGTGCCCACACCACTTGCCTTGGCGTACAGCAGGTCAGGCGAGGTGCCGGCCAGCGCGAAGATCGCGATCAGAACGGCGTACAGGATGCCGATGACACTTGCGGACACGAACGGTGAGCCGTGTCGGGGGTGAACCCGGCCCAACTTGGCGGGGAGCACGCCGTCGGTCCCGAGCGAGTACAGGTAGCGCGATGCCACGTTCTGGATCGAAAGCATCGAAGCCATGATCGAGGTCAGGAACAGCACCGTGATGATGTCGACCGCCGTCTTGCCGATCATGGTGGTGAGGGCGCTGTTGAAGATGCCAGCCGTGTCGGCCTCGGCGGCCCCCTGGACATCGTTGGCCCCGAAGAAGGCGATGTAGGCCCACGCGGCGACGGCGTAGAAGACGCCGATGCTGCTCACAGCAATCATCGTGGCTCGGGGGATGGTGCGCCGGGGGTCCTTGACCTCTTCGCGGTAAATCACCGTGGCCTCGAAGCCGAAGAAGTTGCTCAGCACGAAAAGCAGCGCCAGCCCGATGTTCGGGTCCGTCACCCACGGCAGGGACAGAACGGCCCCGCCTGAGTCGGCCCCGTTCCCGCTGGCGAACGACGCCACATCGAAGATGATCACGACGATGACCTCGAGCAACATCACCACCGTCAGAACCCGCGCAGAGAGATCGATGCGCCGATAGGCCAGGGCAGTCACCAGGGCGACGATGGCCAGGGCCAGCCAGTACCAGGGGATGGTGGGGCCCCCGAGGTCGACGATGTAGCTCTGCAGCGTGACGGCGAAGAGAGCAGGGGCGAAGAAGCCGGTCGCGGCGTAGCCGAAGGTGGCCAGGAACGCTCCACCCAGTCCGGCCGACTTGCCCAAACCAGCCGTCACGAAGGAGTAAAACCCACCGGGGTTCTCCACCCGGCGACCCATCTGGATGAAGCCGATGGAGAACAGGACCAGAAGGACGGTGGCGAGCAGGTAGATGGCCGGGCCGGTGGTGCTGCTGAACAGCAGGAGGACGGGGATGAATCCGGCCACAGTGGTCAGGGGGGCCGAGAAGGCGAGGACGCTCATGACGAGTTCGCCCACACCCATGTTGCCCTTGAGGGTCTGCCGCCCCTCCGAGCGATCCGTCGAGGCTCCCGCGCCGGGGCTACCCGTGATGTCCGCTGCCATGTCCAGTCCTCCTGATCGACCCCGAGTGAGTCACCGAGGTGTGCGACGTCCCTGCATGGCGCTTGAGCCGCCGAAAAGCGCTCGATCGCGCAATTCCCAGCAGGTTGCTCGCGGACGCTACCGGTCAATGACCGAGTATTGCTGATCACATTCTTGCGTTTGCAAGGGACCAGTATTGCCGGAGAAGCAATGGCGACCCGGCCACGGCGGTACCCGGGTCGAGCAACCGCACCGACGGGCGATCAGTGCGGTCACGTCGTTCTCGAGCAGACGCAACGTGGGCGAAACGCCCTGTTCACAGCGCGGGTTTGGGGAACCTCGCCAGTCGGCAACATGGACGACGTCCGAGGCAGAGCACTGGCACAAAATCGATGGACGTCCTCCATCTGTTCCCCTGGGAGGCGGGGAATGAACAATCATCAGCGTATGGGATTAAAGCGATCAAAACTCGATCAGCAGTTCCGACGAAGGTGCGCAGCGCGACTGGCGACGCCCGCTTTCGGATCAATATGAGTACCAACGATGCGCCGGCGAGCGTCATCCGACGACGAGTTCTGCGTCCGGCCAGAATGATGAATTGCCATCCGCGCGGCAGCACCGACCTCGCTGAACACACCCAAGGCTCGCGAGTCCCAGGACGACAGCAGTGGGGGAGCGGAGGCGACGGCGCCTGAGCAGCAGCCGGCCAGCCGCCCCGCGCTCGAACACCCCGCCCGACCACCAGCACCGCATCGCCGGTGCCGTGGCTGGTCATCCTGCAGCTGCCCAACAGCACCGCCGACCGTCTCCGGGACACCGCCCGCCAGCGGGGTGTCACCTACGAGGAACTGGCGCTGGACGCCGTCGAGGCGACCGCAGACCAACTCGCTGCCCAGCGACCCGAAACCGCGCCGAAGGCCTGTTCGCCGGCGAGCGGGTCGCCACCCAGGTTCGCCCCGGAGGTCGTCGGAAGGTGTCCATCAAGCTCACCGAGACCAGCATCGACCCCCTCGACGACCTGGCCACCCAGCACGGCGCCTGCTCCCGCAGTGAACTCGTGGCAACCGCCCTCAACGCCCATCTAGCCGACTAGATCATCTCTCAGCTCAGGCGCGACGCGGGGCTGGTCCACTACTTCGTCGTAGTCCTCGAGGACTAGTCAGCACGCGCTGAACAGCCCGTATGGCCGATGGCGTCCGTTGTTCGGTCGCCGATGCTGAAGTGGTGATCGAGCTGAGCGCGTTGTCCAAGAAGTACGGCGACAAGACCGTGGTGTCGGATCTGACGGCGGTCATTCGGCCGGGGCATGTGACCGGGTTCCTGGGGCCGAATGGGGCGGGGAAGTCCACGACGATGCGGATGGTGCTGGGTCTGGATCGGCCCACGTCCGGGCAGGCGACGGTCAACGGGCACTCCTATCGTGCGCTGCGTGCCCCGCTGCGGGAAGTCGGTGCGCTGCTGAACCCCCGGTCGGTGCACCCCAAGCGGACCGCCCGGGCTCACCTACGGGCGCTCGCCGCCGCCGGGGGTGTCCCAACCAGGCGGGTAGACGAGGTGCTCGAGCTGGCGGGCATCACCGGGGTGGCCGACAAGTCAGCTGGCGGCTTTTCCCTGGGGATGACCCAGAGGCTGGGAGTCGCAAGCGCGTTGCTCGGTGACCCGGGCGTAGTCATCCTTGACGAACCGGTCAACGGCCTGGACCCCGACGGTGTGCTGTGGATCCGCACACTGACCCGTCGCTTGGCCGCGGAGGGCCGCACGGTGCTGGTGTCCTCACACCTGATGAGTGAGATGTCCCTGACCGCTACGCACCTGCTGGTGATCGGCCGCGGCCGGCTGCTGGCCGACACCCCAATGGCGGACTTCATCGCCGCGTCCGGCGAGACCTACGTGCGACTGCGCAGCCCGCGCCTGCCGGAACTCATCCCGCTCATCGAGGGCCCGGACACCATCTGGTCCTCCCACCAGGTCGGCGAGGTTCATGTCCGTGGACTGGGTGCTGCCGAGATCGGCGACCGGGCCGCCGCTGCCGGCGTACCGCTGCACGAGCTGACCGTGGTTGAGCCATCGCTGGAGGCGGCCTTCATGAAGTTGACCCGAAACGAGCGCGATTACCGTGCCGACGCGCAGGAGGACCCCCGATGAGCACCACCCACAGCCCCGCTCCGGCCGTTCGAAACCAACTGGGTCAGCCGCCCCGCACCGCCTCCAGAGGTGGCCTGATGAGAGCGGAGTGGATCAAGTTCTCCTCTCTGCGGTCAACATGGGTGACGTTGGTGGTCGTGATCGTGGCGACCGCCGGTTTGGGCTGGTTGTTCGCCGCCGTGGCCGCAGCGGCCAGCTCCAGCGGGGACGCCCCGCTGGGTGCCGTCAGCGGGGTCGCGTTGAGCCTGGCCGGTGCGCAGATCGCTTGGATCGCGTTCGGGGTGCTGGGCGTGCTGGAGGTGACCGGGGAGTACAGCCACGGCAGCATCGGGCCGACGTTCTCCGCTGACCCGCGCCGCTGGCCCACCCTGCTAACCAAAGTTGCTGTCCTCGCATTCGTGGTGCTGATCACCGGCGGTGTTTCGGTGCTGACCGCCTTCATCCTGGGGCAGGCAGCGCTCGGGGGGGCAGCGTTGTCCCTGACTGACGACGGTGTCGTCCGGGTCCTGGTCGCCACCACCGTGTACCTGGCTGGGCTGGGTCTGATCGGGCAGGCGCTGGGCTGGCTGCTGCGCTCCACCGCCGGCGCAGTTGCCGCGTTGTTTGGGCTGGTGTTCCTGCTGCCTGGGCTCGGTCAGCTGCTGCCCTCGAGCTGGGGTCCCGACGTTGTCCGCTGGCTTCCCGCCCAGGCCGGCCAGGCCGCACAGTCTCTGGTGCCCGGTGAGGGTGACCTGGCCCCGGTGACCGGGTTGGTCGTCTTTCTGATGTGGGTCCTCCTGGCTCTGGTCGCCGCGGCTGTAGCCACCTCCCGCCGCGACGCCTAGCCCCAGTCCCCGGACATCCGGGGTTCTGCTGATGCTTCAGCGGATGAGGACCACAGCCCCACCATCACACGTGATGGATGGAGCCCCGTGAGCAAGACATCCGAGCTCGACATCGTCACCGCCGGGGCAGTGGTCCTCCCCTCGAGCCTCGACACGCACCAGGGCTGGGCCGGGTGGCTGCTCGCAACCTGGCCCAGCCACCCAGCCACCCGATCTAGGGAGGCCGTCGGCTCTGCCAACCTGTCGACGTGCGCCAACGACCCATCAGATGGCTCTCCACCGGCAAGGTGACCTCATGATTGCCAGCAATGAGCGGCAACGGAGGCCTGAGCACCTTGCGCCGGACGACGCCAAGCGACGCTGGACCCAGGATCTGGATCTCAGCGGGTGGTTGGACCTAGTCCGCCAGGGCCGTGCACTGCGAGGTGCCTCCGCCGTCGCACGTGACGTTATCCCGGTGGCCGCGGTAGGGGCATTCGGTGCCCTGTTCCTTGCCGCAGACCCTGGACCGGACCCACTGTGGCTGTCGGCGCTAGTTGTCGGAGTCCCGCTGTTCCCGGCACTGGTCCGGCACCGACGACCCCTCCCGGCGTTCGCCACCACAGCCCTAGCAGCCGTTGTTACCTTCCTCGTACTAGGGCTGACCGGTGGGGTGCTCACCATCCCCGTCCTGGCTGTGCTGCTGTGCCTGGTAACGGTGGTCGAGCACGCCCCCGACTGGGCCGCCGGCGCTGCGGTCACCCTCGCCGCTGTCCTCATCGGCGCAACGCTGCTAACCCCCCCATCCACCGGGGACCGGCCCGTGTTCCTACTGTCTGCGCTGGGCGTCGCAGCGGTCGCCCGGGGCCGCAACCGCCGCGCCCGGCGGATGGTCCTGGCCAGCCTGCGCGACCGAGCCGAGCAGGCTGAGCGCACTCAACGCACGATGGCACAGGCAGCGGTTGCCGACGAGCGGCGCCGGATCGCCCGTGAGGTGCACGACATCGTCTCCCACAACATTGCCGTCATGACCACCCTGGCCGACGGGGCCACGGTGGCCTTGCGCAACGACCGCGGTTTAGCGGACGCGTGCGAGGCGGTGCAGGCGATCGCCGGTACCGGCCGCGAGGCGATGCAGGAGATGCGCGCCCTCCTGGGTGTCCTTCGTGACCCCGACGACCCGAACGACTTCGGCGATAGTGGCCGTCCCCCCGCACCTGGCCTGGCTGACCTCCAGGCCCTGGTCGACCAAGTCCGCACCGCCGGGCTGCCCGCTGTCCTGCAGGTCCACGGCAAGCCGGTCCCACTCGGAGGCGGGACAGGCCTGACGGTCTACCGGTTGGTCCAAGAGGCACTGAGCAACAGCCTGCGGCACGCATGCAACGCCACCTCGGCATCGGTGTCCCTGCACTGGGCTGATTCCCACCTCTCCATCACGGTGACCGATGACGGTCATCCGCCGACATTCCCGGCCCCGTCGGGCGGTCTGGGTCTGGTCGGGA
The DNA here is from genome assembly GCF_979256525.1 of Klenkia sp. AC732. Lineage (NCBI taxonomy): Bacteria > Bacillati > Actinomycetota > Actinomycetes > Geodermatophilales > Geodermatophilaceae > Klenkia > Klenkia sp. AC732. Next base: position 75,797 of record NZ_CEEDOS010000015.1, read on the forward strand.
TGCGGGAGCGGGTGCTCGCACACGGCGGCACGGTGACGTCTGGACCGATGGCGGCGGGTGGCTGGGGCGTCCGCGCCCGCCTGCCGCTGACCGCCCCCCACCCGGAGGTGGCCACGTGATCACGGTGGTGCTGGCAGACGACGAGCCCCTGGTCCGGATGGGTCTGGGCATGGTGCTGGGCGGAAGTGACGACATCGACGTCATCGGCCAGGCCGGCACCGGATCTGAAGCGGTCGACCTCGCCCGACGGCTGCGACCCGACGTCGTGGTGATGGACATCCGCATGCCTGGCACCGACGGGGTCGCCGCCACGAGGCAGATCGTCGCCGCCGGACTCCCCAGTCGGGTGCTCGTCTTGACCACCTTCGACCTCGACGAGTACGCCTTCGCCGCCCTGCAAGCCGGTGCCAGCGGCTTCCTCCTCAAGACCTCCGACCCCGACCGCCTCGTCGAGGCCATCCGCACCATCGCCCGAGGCGACGCCGTCGTGGCCCCCCGCGTCACCCGCCGCCTGCTGGACACCTTCGCCACCCAGCTCCACCCCGCTGCCCCCGTCCAGGACCCGCGGGTAGGCAAGCTGACCGACCGGGAACGCGAGATCCTCCAGCAGCTGGCAACCGGACGATCCAACGCCGAGATCGCCGCGCAGCTCTACCTATCGGAGTACACCGTCAAGGCACACGTCGCCCGGGTCCTGAGCAAGCTCGAACTCCGGGACCGCACCCAAGCAGCCATCTTTGCCATACGGGCTGGCCTCGCCAATTAGAGACACGGGTCGAAGCACAGGGACCCGCAGTTCGGCCATCTCGGTGGAGACCTGGTACCCGCGTGCAGAACCAGAGCGCGCCTGGGAAGGTAATCCAGCCCGGGCACATCAATATCGGAGACGGCAGACCACACGGACCAGACAGGGCGTCATGCGGAGTGCGCGTTCAGACGTAGCCCGCCTGAGTCATGCGGTAATTCCGTCGTGCTGAAGGCGTTATCCGAGTGGCTGGGGACGTTTCTCCCGAGCTAGGCCGCGACGGAACGGGCACAAGTCGCCCCGAGGGGGCGGGGCGGGGTCAGGGTGCTCAGAGGCAAATACAGATGGTGATGCCGAGCAGACCAACGCCGACCGTGGTCCTGGCCGGGCAGCTGCCGCTAGGCGGCATGGCGATGCCCGCGGTCGCGACGGTGGGTGCCGCGACCCCGACCGAAGCGGTGGGCGCAGCGACCCCAGCGACCCCAGCCACGCCGGCGAAGTCGTCCGCGGGACGAAGCCAGTTCGGCGGTCGCTCAGGAAGCGGTGCGCGGTGTCCAGCAGGACCTTGACGTCGGTGTCGAAGGCGTTCGCGTCCCTGGACCTCGATGCCTATGACATCTGGCTGGAGTACGCCGCCCTCGGCGGCGACTGGCCGCTGGCGTTCGTCGAGTTCGCCCTGATCCTCGACGGGCCCGCCGCCAGCGAGGAGTAGCTCGTGCTGGTCCAGGCCATCAACGAAGTCCTCATCGACCGCGACGGGGACCAGCGGGCCTCCCGCCACCTCAGGCAGCAGACAGCCAACCCGGGCCTGTGACGGTTGCCTGACCGCAGTGCGACGTGGCTGCGGCGGGCAGCCGCAGGCGCACCACGACTGCTCTACGACGGTGCGAACCTCGATCAGAGGTCGGTTGGCTGCAGCTCGCCGGACTCGATGCGGCACCGATCGTCTCGGTGGTCGGGCTCGATGAGCCTGCCGTTGCCTCTCCCTGACGGCGCGAACCAAACCACCAACTCGGCCGGTGGAGCCGAAGCCCGTCCGGCATTGCGTGCTGACCAGAAACCCCCGTTTGTGAACCGCTGGACTGCCGTTCGATCCGTCGCTCGAACCCGCAGCTCGAGACCGGGGAAGGGTGACCGAAACCCGTTCCGGAAACAACGGACCACGACCCCGCCCTTCGGAGGTTGTGAATCAACAGCGGAATGGCGGCGGCCTTACAGGGGCACGAGACCAGCAAGAGATCTTCGTGTACACAGTTGCAAATGCAGCGTAAGATCGTCTGTATGGACACCATCTCAGGTGAGGTCACCACCCGCGAGCTGCGCGGTCAGCTCTCCGACGTGTTGGGTCGTGCGATGTACGGCGGGGAGCGCATCGGGGTGACCCGCAACGGCAAGTTGGCTGCCGTGGTGGTCGGGGTCGCCGACCTGGAAGCCCTGGAGGCGCTAGAGATGTCTCAGGACGTAGCTGCCTACCGGGCGGCCGAGGCCGCCGACGACGGGGAGCGGGTGTCGTTGGCCGAGGTGCGTGACGAGCTCGCTGGGTGACGTACTCCGTCGAGTTCACCGCGGCTGCGCGGCAGCTGCGCAAGCTCGACCGCCCCGTGCGTGTCCGGCTCATCGCTGCCATCGGTGACCTGGCCGAGGACCCGCGTCCGGTGGGAGCGACCAAGCTGGTGGGGGAGCAGACCGCCTGGCGCATCCGGGTGGGGGACCATCGCGTGATCTACGACGTCCTCGACGAGGCGCTGGTCGTGACCGTCGTCCGTGCCGGACACCGCCGGGAGGTCTACGACCACTGACCCGGCGCCTCCCGTCGTGGCCGAGTACAGCAACCGGTACGGCAACGCAGTCCGGACGACCCCGCACAGCGACGGACGGCCTCGGACGCCGTCACCGCCGGACCTGCGAGAGCACGACGTGCGCGGACGGCGCTGGACCCCACGCTGCGGGCTGGGGTCAAGGGGTCGCAGGTTCAGATCCCGTCAGCCCGACGGGGGAGTTGCAGGCCAGAAGCGGGCCGTCCTCATCGGGCGGCCCGCTTCGTGCGTGTGTGCAGCAATGGGCGCGGCGGGCCCCGACACCGTCGGCACCCACGAGGGCCACCCGGACCCTCACGGCACTGCTCCGCGACGAGGAGCAGGCAGGGAGATCGGTGGGCCTGCCGATGCCCGACCGGGTCCTGCTCGGTTCGATCGGGGAGAGCCCCCGGACGCGGTGGGGCGGGCCCTCGGCGGAGGAGGCACCGTGCAGGCAGTGGGCGACGACGGGCGACGACCAGCCCACGCGGACCGGTGCCGGTGAGCGCCGGCGGGCGCGGGGCATCCGGCTGGAGCGCGCCTTGCCAGTCCATCCTGTCCCGGCGTCGGGTGCTCATCTGCCTGGCCGGCGGCGTCCTCGTCGGGATGGGTGTCGCCCTGGTCGGGGCGGCCGACGTCGCGGTCCTCGCCGGGTGGACGGTCGCCGCGGCCGCCCTGCTCGTGTGGGTGTGGCGGATCAGCTGGCGCCGCAACCCGGAGCAGACCCGGTTGTTGGCCGAGGAGGAGGGACGGACCCACGCCACGGACACCGCCGTCCTCGGCGCCGCGGTCGTCAGCCTGGGGGCGGTCGTGGAGACGCTGGTCCGGTCCAGGTCCATGGACCCCGTCGGCATGGTCGCCGTCGTCCTCGGCCTGCTGGTGGTGATCCTGTCCTGGGCGCTGGTGAACACGGTGTTCGCGCTGAAGTACGCACGCTGGTTCTACGCCGCGGGTCGCGACGGCGGCATCGACTTCGGTCAGCCCGATCCGCCCGCGCTGAGCGACTTCGTCTACCTCGCGTTCACGGTGGGCATGAGCTCGGCGGTCTCCGACACCCGGCTCGTGGCCACCCGGGTCCGTAAGCTCACTCTCGGGCACGCCCTGCTGTCCCACCTGTTCGGCACGGTCGTCGTGGCGGTCGCCGTGAACCTGGTGACGAACCTCGGCCAGCCCGGTCAGTGACGCCAGGACAGCTCCGGTCCGGGCGGGTGGCACCCGGCCGGCACGTACAGGCCGTACCGCTCGGCCCGGACGGCGGCCAGCGTCCGGGTCGGCGTGCCCAGCTTGAGCAGGATGTGCTCGACGTGGGTCGCCACGGTGCGCTCCGCCACGACGAGGGCCTCGGCGATCTCGGGGTTGCTCGCCCCGTCGACCAGGTACCCGAGCACCTCCAGCTCCCGGGGGGTCAGGGCGTCCAGGTCCCCGGCGGGGGAGATCAGCAGGACGGTGGTCGGTGGTCCGCCGCGGGCGCCCCCGGTGTCCAGCGCGGTGACCCGCACGTGACCGAGCGCGGCACCCCGGGCGCCGGTGGGCCACAGGAAGGAGGTGCCCAGGCGGCAGACCCCGATCCGCTCGGACGCGGCGGCCGCCACGGGTGATCCGGCATGCAGCAGCGGGTGGGGTTCCAGTCCCGGGATCTCGAGGCAGCCGCCGTCGGGTGCGAGGACGGCGCCGGCGACGACGTCGGGGACGCGCCGGACGGCGTCGAGCACGGCGCGCATCGGGTCGACCTCCTCGGCCAGCAGGGGGAGCACCTGCCCGAGCAGCTGCCACCTCCCCGGGCCCGGTGGCCGTCCGTCCCGGGCCCGCAGCAGCAGGTGGCCGACCTCGCGGCCATCGCCGGTCACCAGCGGGACCCGGGTCGGTTCGTCGTCCCGGGGGGATCGGTCGTCGGTGCAGCGGTGGCCCGGGGGGACCTGGGCAACCCGCGCGGTGTGGGCGGGCAGGAGGTGCTGCAGGAGCGCGAGCACCGACTGCAGGCATCCCGACCTCGCGCCCGGCGGGTCGGCGCCGAGCGGGTCCGGGGGGAGCGGGTCCGGGGGGAGCGGGTCCAGGTGCACGACGGCCTCCGGCGGCCCAGGGCCGCAGGTCGGGTCGGGGCCGCAACTTCTTGACGGCCAGGAGCGCGGACCGGATCCGGCGGACGTCCCCGCTGCCCGGCGCCCGTGCTCCGTGCCGAGCCTCCCCGACCGGGCCGAGCTCCTCAACCCGGGGAGCCCGCCGACGGATCGGCAGGTCTGCCGATGCCCGGGCCACCCGGTCCCCGCTTCGATCGGTGCGGACCCACACCCGGTGGGTCGGTCCCCGGAGGAGGCATCGTGAAGGCAGTGGTCTACGACGGACCGCGGCAGGTGAGCGTCAAGGACGTACCCGACGCCCGGATCGAGCGGGCGACGGACGTGCTGGTGCGGGTCACCTCGGCGAACATCTGCGGCTCGGACCTGCACATGTACGAGGGCCGCACCGACTTCGAGACCGGTCGCTGGTTCGGGCACGAGAACCTGGGCCAGGTCGTGGAGGTCGGCAACGGGGTGGACCAGGTGCGGGTCGGCGACTGGGTCGTCCTGCCGTTCAACATCGCCTGCGGGCACTGCAAGAACTGCGAGCGGCAGCTCACCAACTACTGCCTCACCGCCCAGCCGGAGCCGAGCATGGCCGGTGCCGCCTACGGGTTCGCCGACATGGGCCCCTACGGCGGCGGCCAGGCCGAGCTGCTGCGCGTGCCGTGGGGTGACTTCAACTGCCTGCGGCTGGGGGAGGACGCCGAGGAACGGCAGACCGACTACGTGATGCTCGCCGACATCTTCCCCACCGGCTACCACGCCACCGAGCTGGCGGGCGTGCAGCCCGGCGACCAGACGGTGGTCTACGGCGCCGGTCCGGTTGGGCTGATGGCCGCGCTGTCGGCGACCATCAAGGGCGCGAGCAAGGTCATGGTCGTCGACCGCAACCCCGACCGGCTGCGGCTGGCCGAGTCGATCGGCGCGATCGCCATCGACGACTCGGCGGTCGACCCGGTGCAGGCGGTCCTGGACCAGACCATGGGGCTGGGCGCGGACAACGGCTGCGAGTGCGTCGGCTACCAGGCGCACGAGCCCGACGGGCAGGAGCAGGCGAGCCTGACCATGAACCGGCTCATCGCCTCGGTGCGGTTCACCGGGCGCATCGGGAACGTCGGCGTCTTCGTGCCGCAGGACCCGGGAGCCAGCGACGAGCTGGCCAAGCAGGGCAAGGTCGCCCTCGACTACGGGCTCTTCTGGTTCAAGGGCCAGCACATCGGCAGCGGCCAGGCGCCGGTCAAGAAGTACAACCGGCAGCTGCGCGACCTGATCGCCGCCGGCAAGGCCGAGCCGTCGTTCATCGTCAGCCACGAACTCCCCCTGGACCGGGCACCGGAGGCCTACCAGCACTTCGACGCCCGCGACCAGGGGTGGACGAAGGTCGTGCTGCACCCGGCGATGGCGGGTGCCTGACGTGGCCGGGGAGCTGAGCGGACGCAGGGTCGCCGTCCTGGCGGCCGACGGCGTCGAGCGGGTGGAGCTGGAGGAGCCACGCCGGGCACTCGAGGACGCCGGGGCACGCACCGACGTCCTGTCGATCACGACCGGTGAGATCCAGGCCCGTGACCACGACCTGACCGACGCCGGCACCTTCGGCGTCGACCGGCTCGTGGGTGCCGCCTCGGTCGAGGACTACGACGCCCTGCTGCTGCCCGGGGGCACCGTCAACCCGGACAAGCTGCGGATGGACGCCGACGCGGTGCGCTTCGTCGGGGCCTTCGTCCGGACGGGGAAGCCGGTGGCCTCCATCTGCCACGGCCCCTGGACCCTGGCCGAGGCCGGCGTGGTCGACGGGCGGCGGCTGACCTCGTGGCCCAGCGTGCGCACCGACCTGCGCAACGCCGGCGCCGAGGTGGTGGACGAGGAGGTCGTGACCGACGGCAACCTCACCACCAGCCGGTCACCGGAGGACCTGCCGGCGTTCTGCGCGCGCATCGTGCAGGAGTTCGCGCGGGCCCCGCAGAGCACGGCGGCAGGAGGCCGGTCGTGAGCGCCCTCGGGACGGTGGCGTCCCTGGCGTCCAAGGCGGGCGGCACCGTCGTCCGGCAGGTCCGCTCTGCCCTCGGGCACGACGGGCCGGGCGCGGCGGGGCCCCCGGCGTCCGGGTGGCTGGCCGTCACGGTCTGCCGCGAGCCGGCGGAGGTCGACGCCGCGGCACTGCCGAGGTCGCTGGCCTCGTTCGGCGACGGCATCGAGACGCGGACGCGCCCGGCGCCGGGCGGCAAGGGCACCGAGCTGGCCGCGCGACTGACCCGGCGCCCGGCCGGGCGGTCCCCCGCCCCGGCGCGGCTGGCCGGCAGCGGTGCGCAGGGCGACCTGCGGGCCGCGCTGCGCGAGGCCAAGCAGCTGATCGAGGTGGGCGAGGTCCTCGCCGTGGACCCCACCCCCCACGGCGAGCGGAACGCCACGCCGGCCGGCGCGGCGCTGGAGGGCGCCACCCGACGGGCGCCGAGAGGAGGAGTGCTGTGAAGGCGGTGACCTGGCGCGGCGTGAACGAGATCGGCGTGGAGGACGTCCCCGAGCCGACGATCCTCAACGACCACGACATCATCCTCGAGGTCGGGCTGTCGGTGACCTGCGGCTCCGACCTGCACCTGATGGGCGGCTACATCCCGGCGATGCGGTCCGGCGACGTCCTCGGGCACGAGTTCATGGGCAGGGTCGCCGAGGTCGGCAAGGGGGTGACCAGGCACCGCGTCGGCGACCGCGTGGTGGTCGTGTCCTTCATCAGCTGCGGGCGGTGCTGGTACTGCCGGCAGGGGCTGTTCTCGCTGTGCGACAACGGCAACCCCAACCCGGGGATCACCGAGGCGCTGTGGGGCCAGGCCATCGGCGGCTGCTTCGGGTACTCGCACGCCCTCGGCGGCTACGCGGGCAGCCACGCCCGCTACATCCGGGTGCCCTACGCCGACCAGGGCGCGTTCACGATCCCGGACGGTGTGGCCGACGAGCGGGCGCTGTTCGCCTCGGACGCCGCCCCCACCGGCTGGACCGGTGCGGACCAGGCGGGGGTGCAGCCCGGCGACGTGGTAGCGGTGTGCGGCGCCGGCGGGGTGGGTCAGATGGCTGCCCGCAAGGCGATGCTCATGGGGGCCGAGCGGGTCGTGGTCATCGACCGCATCGACAACAGGCTGGGCATGGTCCGCACCCACATCGGCGCGGACACCCTGGACTACGAGCAGGTGGACGTCCCCGCCGAGCTGCGGGAGATGACCGGTGGCCGCGGACCGGACGTCTGCATCGAGGCCGTGGGGATGGAGGCCCACGGCACCGGCCCGCAGTACCTGTACGACCAGGTCAAGCAGCAGCTGAGGTTGCAGTCGGACCGGCCGACGGCCCTGCGGGAGGCCGTCTACGCCTGCCGCAAGGGGGGCACGGTCTTCGCCCTCGGCGTGTTCGGCGGTCTGGTGGACAAGTTCCCGATGGGCGCGGTGATGAACAAGGCGCTCACCCTGCGCGGGGCCCAGCAGCACGGGCACCGCTACGTGCCCGAGATCCTCGACCTGATGAGCCGCGACGAGGTGCGGACCGAGCACCTGGCCACCCACGTCCTGTCCCTGGACGACGGTCCGAAGGGCTACCGGATGTTCAAGGAGAAGGAGGACGGGTGCGTGCGCGCGGTGTTCCGTCCCGGCTCGTGAAGCACGGGGGACTCCCGTGAGCGCCGCCGGCCCGGCGGCCCGGGTCACCACGGATGGGCGCGGGACGATCCTGTCCTGGCGCCGTGTGCTCCTCAGCCTCGCCGGCGGGGTCGTCGCCGGCGGGCTCGTCGTGGTGGCCGGGATCCCCGAGCTGGCGGTCCTCCTCGGGTGGCTGGTGGCCGCCGGCGGGCTGCTCACCTGGGCCTGGCGGATCAGCTGGCCCTGCGACGCCGAGGGCACCCGGCGGCTGGCCGAGGAGGAGGGTCGCACCCGCGCCACCGACACCGCCGTGCTGGCCGCGGCGGTCGTGAGCCTCGCCGCCGTCGTCGAGGGGCTGGTCCGCTCCGGGTCCGGCGACGCCGTCGGGGTCGCGGTCGTCGTGCTGTGCGTGCTCGTGGTGATGGTGTCCTGGGCGCTGGTGACCACCGTCTTCGCCCTCAAGTACGCCCGCCGCTTCTACGCCGACGGGCCCGACGGCGGGATCGACTTCGGGCAGCGCGAACCGCCTGCCTACAGCGACTTCGCCTACCTGGCGTCGACGGTGGGCATGAGCTTCGCCGTCCCGGACACCCAGCTGGAGTCCCGGGTGATCCGCAAGGTCGCGCTCGGGCACGCCCTGCTGTCCTACCTGTTCGGCACCGTGGTCGTCGCCGTGGCGGTCAACCTGGTCACCGACCTCGGCCAGGGGTGACGTGGCAGCCGCGCCGGGTGTGGTCCAGCGTCGTGCGCCTGCCCCAGTCCTCGGGGTCCCACCACCGCGCTGCCGTCCGGGCGCACGACCGTCGGCAGATCGTGTCCACCGTCCAGCGGTTGTCCACCGAGCGGGGCTTCGCCGGCACCCCGGTCGTCCGGGTCGCCCGGGAAGCGGGCGTCGCCTCGACGACGGTGTCCACACACTTCCCGCAGAACGCGCTGGGCACCTCCGGCAACGTCCTGTTCCTGGTCGCGCTCAGCCAGGAGACCGGCCTGGTCGTCGACCTCGTCCAGGAGTCGGAGCTGCAGCTGGACGCGGCGACGGCGTCGCTGCCCCGGTTCGCCGAGGCCGTCACCGACTGGACCGCCGGTCCGATGAGGTGGCGACCCCGTCCGTCCGTCAGCTCGACCGGACGAGGCCTGAGCCTGGGTCCGGACCCTGGCCTGAGAACACCATGCCCACTGTCCCGCCGACGACACGTCCTGCAGGCCCGCCCGGCGTGCTGCGCGGCGGCGACCACGCCGAGGAGCGCACCCGCAGAAGGACGTGCCGGTCGTCGGCGGAGCACACTCGCCCCGTGAAGGTCGTGGTGGCGGGTGGGTCCGGGTCCCTGGGACGTCGGTTGACGGCTGATCTGGCCGCGCGGGGGCACGAGGTCGTGGTCCTGTCCCGGAGCCCGCGGTCCGGCCCCGTGCGGCAGGTGGCGTGGGACGGCGTGACCGTCGGCCCCTGGGCCGTGGAGCTGGCCGGGGCGGCGGTGGTGAACCTGGCCGGCGAGCTGGTGGACCGCCGTCCGACCGCGGCCAACACCGACCTGCTCACCCGGTCGCGGGTGCAGCCGACGCTGGCGTTGCGCGCCGCCGCCGAGCGGCTCGACGAGCCCGTGCCGGTGTGGGTGCAGGCCAGCACGACGGCGATCGTCGGGGATGCCGGCGAGACGCTGGTCGACGAGGACACGCCGCCGGGGGACGGCCCGCGGCAGATGACCGAGGTCGCGCGCCGGTGGGAGGAGGCGGCGGCCGGGGCGAACGCGGTGCGGCAGACGGTGCTGCGCACCAGCGTCGTCCTGGACCGGGACTCCCCGGCGCTGGACCGGCTGGCGTGGCTCACCCGGTGTGGCCTGGGCGGGCGCATCGCCGGCGGGCGGCAGTGGGTCAGCTGGCTGCACGTGGAGGACTGGCTGGCCGTCACGCGCTGGAGCCTGGGCATCGACGAGCCGGCGGCACCGGCACCGGCACCGGAGGGTGTGCTGATCGCCTCGTCGCCGAACCCGGTGCGCAACGCCGAGCTGATGGCGACCCTGCGGTCGGTGCTGCACCGTCCGGCCGCGCCGCCGACGCCTGCGCCCCTGCTGCGCCTGGGGGCGGTGCTGCTGCGCACCGACCCGGCGCTGGCCCTCACCGGGCGACGGGCGGTCTCCCGCCGGCTGGCCGAGGCCGGCTTCGCGTTCGGGCACCCGGAGCTGCGGGGGGCGCTGACCGACCTGCTGCGGTGAGTCGTCCGTCGACGCCGGGACCTGTCACGATCCGACGATGACGGCACGCATCTCCCACGTCAGCATCGACTGCGTCGACGCCCACGCCCTCTCGGAGTGGTGGAAGCAGGTCCTCGGCTTCGTGGACGTCGACGGCGACCCCAACGTGCCTGGCGACGAGGAGTGCACGATCGTCTCGCCGAGCACCGGGGAGCGGCTGCTCTTCCTGGAGGTGCCCGGGTTCGACACCGGCATCCCCAAGCGGGTCCACCTGGACCTGCGCCCGGTCGAGCGCTCCCGTGACGAGGAGCTGGAGGTGCTGCTCGGGCTCGGTGCGACCCAGGTCGCCGACCACCGGGGCATCCACGGTCCGGGCACCGGCTGGGTCGTCCTGGCCGACCCCGAGGGCAACCAGTTCTGCATCCTCCGCGGCGGTCACGAGCCCACCGCCTGAGGGACGCCGACCACCCCCGTCGGGTGAACCCGGCCCGCGACCGGTGTCAGGGCCGCGGCCGGCGGGCACCAGGTCCACGAACGACGCTGGAGCGGTGCCCACACCCGGACGACGGGCGGGACCGCAGGGGTACGACGTGTGACGAGGAGTGAGTGGTGGAGACCTTCGTGGCCTCATCCGTGCTGGAGACGACGGAGGCACACGCCTGGGAGGCCGGTCTCGCCCTGCGGGTCGACGTCCCGCCGGGGATGTCGGTGCGGGAGGACCCGCACGTCCCCGAGGTCTTCTACCTGGAGTCCTCCCTCGCGGCCCCGGACGCCGCGGGCGCGATCGAGCTGGCGGCCCGGGTCGCGGTCGCGGTGGCCGCCGCCGCCGGTGTCCCGATGGTCGTGGACGAGGTCGTCGTCATCGGCGCGTGCGGGGTGACCCGGTGGGCGGCCGACGTGGACGCCGCCGTGGGGTCGGTGGACTCCAGCTCGTCCTGACCGGGCCGGTCGCCGACCCGCCCCGTCGTGCACCCGCCTACCGTGGGCCCCGATGCCCGAAGGTGACACGATCTACCGCCTCGCCCGGCGCCTCGGCGTCCTCACCGGGACCGAGGTCACCGGCAGCGACTTCCGGGTCCCCAGGCACGCCACCGCGGACCTGACCGGGGCGCGCGTGCTGGGCACCGTGGCCCGGGCCAAGCACCTGCTGACCCGGCTGGACCTCGCCGGCGACGCGCTCACGCTGCACACCCACCTGCGGATGGACGGCGAGTGGAGCGTCGTGGGCGTGGGCAAGACGCTGCCCCGCCGGATGATGGGCGACGCCCGGCTGGTGCTGAGCACGACCGGTGCCACCGCGATCGCGCTGCGGATGCCGGTGGTGGAGCTGCTGCCCACCAGCGCCGAGGACACCGTCGTCGGGCACCTGGGGCCCGACCTGCTCGACGAACGCGTGCCGGTGCCCGAGCTGATCGCCCGGGCCACCGCGAACCTGGAGGCCCAGCCCGAGCGGCCGCTGATCTCGGCCCTGCTCGACCAGCGCGTCGTGGCCGGACTGGGCAACGTGTGGGTCAACGAGCTGTGCTTCCTGCGCGGCCACCTGCCGCTCACCCCGGTCGGTGAGGTGGACGTCGAGCCGCTGGTCCGTCTCGCCGTCCGGGCGATGCGGTTCGCCGTGCAGCCCGATGGTCCGGGACGGGTGACGACCGGCAACACCCGGCCCGGCCAGCGGTACTACGTCTACGGCCGGACCCGGGAGCCCTGTCGGCGCTGCGGGACGCCGCTGCAGTTCTCCGCCGAGGTCGTCGGCGACCCGGAGAACCGGCACACCTGGTGGTGCCCCAGCTGCCAGACCTGAGCGGTCCGCCCGGCGCGGCACCGGCGTCGCGGCCCTGCCCGGACCGGACAGCGGCTACGGTGGGTTGAGGAACAACGCCGTTCCGTCGACAGTCCGGTGCCGCGTGAGCGCGCACGGCGTCCCGCGCCCGCGGTCGCTCCCGACCAGCCAGGGACGTGCCGTGACCGTTCCTGCGCCACACGTGGGCTCCCGGCGGCAGCGACAGCGCGCCCGGGTCCGGGAGCGTGTCGTGCTCGCAGCCCGGCGGCTCTTCCACGAGCAGGGGTTCGCGGCGACCACCGTGGAGCAGGTCGCCCGGACCGCCGACGTCGCGACCGCCACGGTCTACGCGCACGCCGCCACCAAGGAGGAGCTCTTCTTCCTGGACCGGCTGCCGGCCGTGCTGTCCCCGGAGACCCTGCGCCCGGACCACGACGGGGGCCCGTGGGACGAGGCGCTGGTCGCCCGCCTCGTCGCCGCCCAGGAGTCCGACCTCCGGTCCCTGGTGGACCCCGACCGTCGGCAGGTGGCTCGCGAGATCGAGGCCACGCAGGCACTGCTCCGGCACGAGCGGACGCTCTTCGCCCGGGCCGAGGTGGTGCTTGCCGGCGTCATCGGGGAGCGGACGCCCGCGGTGCCCGCGGCGCTGCTGGCCGCGCTGCTGATGACCACGCTCCGCGTGCAGGGCCACGACGGGCGCCGCCGCCTGCTCGCCGGGACGGCGGGACCGGCCGACGTCGATGCCCTGGTCGCCGACCTGCCCCACCTGCTGTCCACCGCCCTGGCGCTGGGTTCCCAGGATCCGGCGCCCGCCGACCGCGACGACCGGGTCGGTGCGCACGAGCAGCGCCGGGCCGAGCTGCACCAGGAGGTGGGCCGCCTGCACGACCGGGCGGCAGCCCTCGCTGCACGCGCCGCGGACGCCTGCCGACGGGCTGCCGAGAACGGGGCCGCCGCCCGGGAGTCCCGGACCCGGGCCCAGGCCGCCCGGGTCGAGCGCCGCAGGCGGTGGCCCGGGCGGTGAGCAGCGCGGGCCGGCGACCGCAGGTGCGGGGTGCCCTCCTCAGGGGGCTGCCGTCTCCCCGGTGACGTGGGCGACGACCGGCTCGATGACCAGCTGGCCGATCAGGCCGTCCCGCAGGGAGAAGCGGTGGACGAGGTCCACGACGCCGCCGGGGAAGTCGCCCTCCAGGTGCTCGGTGACGGTCCAGTGGTCGTCGTCCAGGCGGGCCGAGCCGGTGCGCTCGGTCGTGTAGGTCCACTCCGAGGAGCTGCGCTCCAGCCAGGCGGCCACCTCGGTGCGGCCGGTGTGCGTGCGGCCCTCGTCGGTGACGGAGGCGTCGGGGGTGAACAGGTCGGGGGAGCGGTGGGTGGCGTAGGCCGTGACGACGGCGGGCAGCTCGGTCATGCCGACCACCGTGCGGCCTCCCCCCGGGAGAGGGTCCAGCCGGTGGACCCTCCCGCCGGGGGAGGGGGCAGAGTCCGGACCGTGCTCAGCATCGGGGAGTTCGCCGGCCTCACCCACCTCAGCGTCCGGACGCTGCGCCGCTACCACGACAGCGGTCTGCTGCAGCCGGCCCGGGTGGACCCGCTGACCGGCTACCGCTCCTACACCGCCGAGCAGATCCCGACCGCGCAGGTCATCCACCACCTGCGGGCCCTGGACCTCCCGCTGGACGACGTCCGGGCGGTGCTCGGAGCAGGGGACCCCGGCACCCGGGCCGAGCTGGTCGCCCGGCACCTGCAGCGGTTGGAGGACCAGCTGGCGCGCACCCGGGCCGCGGCCGCCTCGCTGCAGCGGCTCCTGGCACCGGGGCCGGTGGACGTCGAGCTGCGCGCGGTGCCGCCCACGGAGGTCGCCGCGGTCGCGGCCGTCGTCGCGCTGGACGACGTGCTGGGCTGGTACGCCGGCGCCGTGGCCGAGCTCGACGCCGTCGTGCCGCACCCCGACGGCCCGCCCGGTGGCGCCTACGACGACGAGCTGTTCACCGCCGGACGCGGCCGGGTGCAGGTGCACCTGCCGACGGGGGAGGCGCCCACGCGCGGCCGGGTGCGTCCGGTGCTCCTCCCGGGGGTGGAGCTGGCGGTCCGCACGCACGTCGGGGACCACGACACGATCGACGTCACCTACGGCGAGCTGGGGCGGTGGGTCGCCGACCACGCCCTCGCCGTCGCGGGGCCGGTGCGGGAGACCTACACGGTCGGGCCGCGGGACACCCCGGAGACGGCGGACTGGCGCACCGACATCGGCTGGCCGGTCTTCCGGCTGACCCCTCCGCCTTTACAAGAATGAACATCATTCCCGTGTAGGGTCACCCGCCGTGGCGACCGTCTGGCAGGCCCCCGGCTTCCGCTCCTTCCTCGGGGCCCGGGTGGTCGCCGGCGCCGGCTACGCGATCACCGGGGTGGCCCTGCCGCTGCTGGTCCTGCAGCTGTCCGGCTCGGCCTTCCTGACCGCCGCCGTCTCCGCGCTGGAGGTCGCGCCGTACCTGCTGTTCGGGCTCGTGGCCGGCGCACTGGCCGACCGGGTCGACCGCCGCCGTCTCATGCTGACCTGCCAGGCCGTCGCCGGGCTGGCACTGGCCACCGTGCCGCTGGCCGCCGCGGCCGACGCGCTCACGGTGCCGCACGTCCTGGTCGTCGCGCTCGTCCTGCACTCCGCCTTCGTCTGGTACGACGCCGCCTGCTTCGGCGCCCTCCCCGCCCTGGTCGGCCGCGACCGGCTCGCCCCGGCCAACAGCGTCGTGTTCACCACCGCCAGCGTCGTCGAGGTGTCCTTCCCCGCCGTCGCCGGACTGCTCATCGCCACCGTCGGCCCCGCCTACGCACTGGGTGCCGACGTGGTCGCCTACGCCGTCGCCGCAGCCCTGATCGCCTCCATCGCGGTACCGCTGTCACCCGCCCGGGACGACGCCCCGCCGGCCCCCGCGGGTGTCGTGGCCCGCACCGCCGGCGAGATCCGGGAGGGCTTGCGGTTCCTGTGGCACCAGCCGGTGGTGCGCGCACTGACCCTCTTCGGCTTCGGCCAGTCGGTCACCGCGGGGGCAGTGGGCGGGCTGCTCGTCGTCTTCGCGGTCGACGGGCTGGGCCTGGACCCAGGCTCGGGGTGGGTCGGTGCGGTGTTCGTCGCCACCGCCGTCGGCGGGCTGCTGGCCGGGGCCGGGCTCCCGTGGCTGTCCCGCCGGCTGCCGGTCGGCTGGATCAGCATCGGCGCCTACGCCGCCAACGCCGTACTGGTCGTCGCCCTGGCCCTGGTGCCCGGCACCGCCGCCGCCCTCGTCCTGCTGGTGGCCTGGTCGGCGTCCTCGGTGCTGGCCGTGGTCAACGGGATCACCGCCCGCCAGCAGGTGACCCCCGACGGGCTGCAGAGCCGGGTCAACACCACCGCCCGGATGATCGCCTGGGGCGGGGCCCCCGTGGGCGCGCTGGCCGGCGGCGTGCTCGCCACCGTCACCGACGTCCGGACGGCGTACCTGCTCGCCGCCCTCGGGGTGGCCACCAGCGCCGTCCTGGCGGCCCGCTCCCCGCTGCGGCGCCGCGAGCTGGTCACCGCCGCGGTCTGAGGTCAGGCGTCGTCCCGCCGGTCCCCGGTGGGCACGAACATCGGCCGGCCGGTGACCGGGTCGGGCACCACCACCGCCTCGACGTCGAAGACCTCGCGCAGCAGGCCGGGGGTGAGCACCTGCTCCGGGGTCCCGTCGGCGACGACGGCGCCGCGGTGCAGGGCGACCACCCGGTCGGCGAAGCGGGCGGCCTGGTTGAGGTCGTGCAGCACGACGACGACCGTGGTGCCCCGCTCGTCGCAGCGCCGCCGCACCAGCCGCAGCAGTTCCAGCTGGTGGGCGACGTCGAGGAAGGTGGTCGGCTCGTCCAGCAGCAGCGTCGGGGTGTCCTGGGCCAGGGCGAGGGCGATCCAGGCCCGCTGGCGCTCCCCGCCGGACAGCTCGTCCAGCCGGCGGTCGGCGAGGTGGTCGACACCCGCGGCGGTCATCGCGTCGGCCATCGCCTCGTCGTCGCGACGGCGCAACGCGCCGAACGCACCGACCCAGGGGTGCCGGCCCTGCTCGACCAGCTCGCGCACGCGCAGCCCGCCGGGCCCCTGCGGGTCCTGGGTGAGCAGCGCGACCCGGCGGGCGACCTGCGGCCCGGGCCAGTCGGCGATGTCCCGCCCGTCCAGGACGACCCGGCCGCCCCGGGTGGGCACCACCCGGCCCAGGGTCTGCAGCAGCGTGGACTTCCCGGACCCGTTGGGCCCGACCAGGCAGGTGAGCCGGCCGGGCTCGGGGACCAGGTCCACGCCGTCGAGCACCCGGCGCCGGCCGTAGCCGGCGACCACCCCGTGCGCGGTGGGGACGGCGGCCGGGGGAGGCGGCGGTGCGGTCATCGGCGGGACCTCCGGAGCAGGGCGAGCAGGACGGGTCCGCCGACCACCGCGGTGACCGCGCCGACCGGCAGGCCGGTCACCTGGCTGGCGGCACCGGGCAGCGAGACGGTGGTGCTGTAGGCGACCAGGTCGGCGGCGGAGAGCAGGACGGCACCCAGGACGGCGGCGACCGGCAGCAGCGCGCGGGCATCGGCGCCGACCAGGCGGCGGGCGACGTGCGGGGCGAGCAGCCCGACGAAGGCGACCGCCCCGGTCGCGGACACCGCGGCGGCCGCCAGGGCGACGGCCAGCCCGAGCACGAGCAGTCGGGTGCGGTCGGCGCGCCGGCCCAGCGAGGTCACCAGCGGGTCGTCCAGCTGGAGCAGGTTGACCAGCCCGGCGGACAGCAGCGCCACCGGCACGCCGGCCAGCAGCCACGGCCAGAGTGCCGCCCAGTCGTCCCAGGTGCGGGCGTTGAGGGAACCGACGAGCCAGCGCAGCACGCTGCCCAGGGAGTCCCGGCGCCCCAGCAGCAGCAGGCTGGTCAGCGCGGTGCACAGCGCGGCGACGAGCGCGCCGACCAGGACCAGCCGCCCGGGGTCCGAGCCGTGTCGCCCGGCGACCAGCCACGTCGCCGCGCCGGCGGCGAGACCGCCCAGCAGCGCGGCGACGGTGGGGGCGGGGGACAGGCCGGTGCCCGCGGCGACGGCGAGGTAGGCCACCACGCCCAGTGCGGCCCCGGTGGTCACCCCGACGAGCCCGGGCTCGGCGAGCGGGTTGCGGGTGACCGCCTGCAGCACCGCCCCGGACAGCGCCAACAGGGCCCCGGCGCCCAGCCCGACCAGCGCCCGCGGGAGCCGGAGGTCGACGACGAGCACCCGGTGGAACGCCGAGGTGGGGGAGCCGGTGAGCGCTGCCCACACGTCGTCCGGTGGCAGCGGCAGCCGTCCGGCGGCCAGGTGGGCGGTGAGCAGTGCGGCCGCGGCGGCCACCCCGCCGACGACGAGCACGACCGTCCGCCCGGGTCGGGCCACCCGGGTCACCACCCCTGCCTCCGCAGCGCCACCAGCAGCAGGGGGACGCCGAGCACGGTGGTGGCGATGCCGACCGGGAGCTCCACCGGGGCCAGCACGGTGCGGGCGAGCAGGTCGGCACCGACCAGCAGCACGGCACCGGCCAGGCCGGCGGCGGGCAGAACGCGGGCGCTGACCGAGGTGCCGCCCAGCCCGCGGACCAGGTGCGGGGACAGCAGCGCCACGAACGCCACCGGCCCGCAGACCGCCACCACCGCCGCGGTCAGCGCGAGGGCCACGGTCACGACGGCGAGCCGCAGCCGGGCCGGGCGGACGCCCAGGGCGGCGGCCGCGGGGTCGCCCAGGGCGAGCACGCCCAGCGGTCGGCGCAGCAGCCAGGCGCCGAGTGCGGCGGGCAGCAGCAGCGGTGCGAGCACGAGGACGTCGTCCCAGCCGCGGCCGGCGAGGCTGCCCAGCAGGTACCGCAGCAGCAGGTCGACGTCCCCGGCGGTGCCCAGGCTGACCACGGCGACGACCAGGCCGGACAGCACCGCGGACACCGCGGCGCCGACGAGGACGACCCGGGTGGCGTCCCGGGAGGTGCTGGCGGCCAGCAGGACGACGAGTCCGGCGGCGGCTGCGCCGAGCAGGGCGAGCGGCGCGCGCAGCCCCAGCGGGACGGGCAGGGCCAGCACCGTGCTGGTGGCCGCGACGAGGGCGGCGCCGGAGGAGACGCCGAGCAGCTCGGGCCCGGCCAGCGGGTTGCGCAGCCCGTCCTGCAGCAGCGCGCCGGCCAGGCCGAGGGCGGCCCCGCAGAGGGCGCCGAGCAGGACGCGGGGGGCCCGGACCCGGGCGAGCGTCAGCTCCTGCACCGGGTCCGCGACGCCGGTCGCCCAGGCCCGCAGCAGGCCCGGGCCCAGGGCCAGCAGGACCAGGGCGGCCAGCACGACCAGGCCGACGGCCACCAGCCACCGCGGCCCCGGTCTTGCGAGAACGATTGTCATTACCGCTAACCTAGCGCCTCCGCACCCCCGCCCCGAGAGGCCCCCGTGAACCGCACAGCTGCCCGCCCGACGTCCCGCACACCCCGGACGGTGGTCGCCACCGCCCTGGCCGGCCTCCTGCTCGCCGGCTGTTCCACCGACGCCGCCGAGGACACCGCCACCGCCGAGGGGGGCGCGGTGCAGACCCACACCGACGCCTCCGGCACCGAGCTCGAGCTGCCCGGCGAGGTCACCCGGATCGCCTGCCTCACCGCGATCTGCGGCGACGCGCTGGCCGAGCTGGACCTGCAGCCGGTCGCCTACCGGGACCGGCTCGTCGTCGACGACCGCTTCTGGGGCCCCGACACCGACATGGTCGAGATCACCGGCGCCTTCGGCGAGGAGGACCTGGAGGACGTCGCCTCCGCCGAGCCCGACCTCGTCGTCGGCCTGCTCGGGGCGCACGACGGGCTGCGGGCCGGCCTGGAGCCGATCGCGCCGCTGCTGCTGGTGGACCCGCAGAGCTGGCAGGACTCGGTCGAGGTGCTGGAGCTGATGGGTGAGCTGACCGGCCGCCAGGACCGGGCCAGCGCGGCCGCCGAGGCGTTCACCGCGATGCTGGAGGAGGCCCGCGAGGAGGCCGACCGGCGCGCCGACGCCGCCGGTGGGCCGGCCAGCAGCATGGCCGTCTACGGCTCGCCCGACGGTCTGTCCGTCGACAGCGACGCCACCCCGGTGGGTTCGGTGCTCGCCGAGCTGGGGGAGTACCCCTGGTCCGGTGACGTCGCCGGCGGCCACTCGCCCGCCGTCCCGGTGTCGGTGGAGGAGGTGCTGGCCGTCGACCCGGACGTCGTCTTCGCCCAGACCCTGTCCTTCGGCGCGGTCGAGGCGACCCCGCTGTCCCAGGAGCTGGCCGCGGACCCGGTGTGGGCCAGCCTGGGCGCGGTCCGCGACGGCCGGGTCACCGAGGTCGACGCGACCCTCTGGGGCACCGGTCGGGGCACCCGCACCCTGACGCTGGTGCTCGAGGAGGCCCTGGACCTGCTGTACCCGGTGGGCTGACCCGGTGTCGGCCGCTCGGGCGGGGCAGGGTGGTGAGGACCTGGCGCTGGTGCGCCGGGTGCACGTCGAGCTCGGGTCCCGCCCGACCGGCCGGGGCCGGTCGGTGACGCTGCCGCCGGACCCCGTGGAGACGACGGTCGTGCTGCCGCCCGCGCGGCCGCTGCCGCCGGTGACCGTCGAGCAGGCGCTGCTCCGCCGGCGGTCGGCCTACACCTGGGGTCCTGGGCAGATGGCCCTGCCCGAGCTGGCGGACCTGCTGCGCTGGTCCCTGGGGGTCCAGCGGGAGGTCCTGCTGTCCGACGGCCGGCGGCACCGCGCGGGCGTGGCGCCCTCGGCCGGCGGGCTGCCCTCGCTGGAGCCGTGGCTCGTCGTCCGCGGGCCGGGCGCGCTGTCCCCGGGGGTGCACCGGGCCGACGTGCGGCACGCGGACGGCGGGGGCGGCGGCACGCTGACGCGCAGCCGCGCCGGGGACCCCACCGACGCGTTGACGGCGGTGCTGGACCAGCCGCCGTTCGCCACCCGGGCCACCGTCGTGGTGGTGCTGGTGGCTCGGCTGGACCTGACGCTGCCCACGTACGGGCCGCGGCACTACCGCACGCTCCACCTGGACGCCGGCATCGCGCTGCAGAACCTGCAGCTGGTCGCGACCGCGCTGGACCTCCCCGGCTGTCCGGTCTCGGGGTTCTCCGACGAGGGTCTCGCCGCCCTGCTGGCACTGCCGGGGACGGCGTTCCCCGCGGCCCTCTTCGTCTCCGGGAGCCGGGTGCAGACATCCCGATGACACGACGTTGAGAACGATTGTCATTCCTGCTTGGCTGTCGGACGTGTCCCACCCGGGGCACGGCAACCGAGCCGAGGAGTCCACCGTGAACGAGTTCTTCCGCACCGAGAAGGTCCGCACCGCCCCGGCCGCCACCCACTCGGCGACCCACAGCAACGCCCTCGTGGAGAACCCCTTCGAGGAGATCGCCGTCCAGCCCGAGCCGGCCGCCACCGAGCGCTGACCAGCTCGTGACCGCGCCCGCCCGTCCGGCACCGCCGGGCGGGCGGGCGCCCCTCCACCCCCGGGAGACCC